>JAFAHH010000829.1 GCA_019237355.1 Acetobacteraceae bacterium
AGCGGCCGCCGGGCCGGGTCCGCCCGGTCAACCCAATCCCGGCAGCGGCGGGCCCACCGCAGCGTGCGTTCCAGGCTTGCCTCCGCGTACTCCCGTTCGCACGGGTAGGGCGGGCACTCGTCGAAAACCATCGCAAGGTCAGAACCCAGGGCAGCCTGGGTTTCCATCGCGATTTCCGGGCTCAGAAAGCAGGGGCGCCCGTCGATGTGGCTGCTGAAATAGACCCCTTCCTCCTTGATCCGCCGCAACCTGGCCAGTGAGAACACCCGGAATCCGCCGCTGTCGGTCAGGATCGGACGTTCCCAACCCATGTTCCGGTGCAGGCCCTGAAAATGTTCGATGACCTCGAGGCCGGGACGTAAAAAAAGGTGGTAAGTGTTTCCCAGGATAATCTGGGCGCCGAGTTCACGCAGTTCGGCGGGACTGGTGGCTTTCACGGTACCCTGAGTGCCGACAGGCATAAACACCGGGGTTTCAATCGTGCCGTGGCGCGTCTGCAGACGGCCACGGCGGCCCCGGGAGCATGGGTCGGTTACCAGCACTTCAAATGTCATTCGGGGTTCGGAGGCACTGTGAGGGCCGGGGGCCGGGTGTCAAGGACTGGGTTCGAATCCGCAGAACACGCCAGCGCCAATTCATGAGAGTCGTTTGAGGTTGGGATATTTGCTCAAGGCCAGGCGGAGTCCCGGACGGTGGTGGTCTTCGGACAAGGCGGACTGGAAATCGGTGGTGGTGACATGGTCTGGGCGTCGCTGGTAGCCACTCCATTGCATGAAGAGGCTATTGCTCAAGCGCAGCATCATTCCGAGAACCAGCATGGCGTTGTGGTTGCGCACCCGGCAGCGGTCGTCGTTGTGGGAGACATCCAAGCGCTGATGCAAACCGTTCTCAATGCCCCAGGCATCCCGGTTCAGACGCAACCAGTTTGACGCATCCAGTCGCGAGGGCTCAGCACTGGTAATCAGTGCCACCAGTTCGTCTTTGCGGCCTTCGGTCTGGCGCAACAACCGAGCGGCCTGCTCGGCCAAGGGGAAGCAGACCTGTTCACCGGTGACTGGCGCGGTGACAATACTGCGGCTTTCTTGGCGGCGTTTGTTGCTTTCCTGCACGCGCGCCTGGGTGGGTGTCGGCTCATGAGGGGGGAAAATCGCCCTGAGGGGCGGCAACAAGGGTTTCGATCTGTTGGCGCACGGTGGGTTGGTTCCCCTTGACGGTGAGCAGATAATCGGCCCCGTGGTCCAAGACCAGCGCGCGTGCGGTTTCCTCCTGGGTGTGTAAGGCATCCAGCGAGACGAACCGCTCTTCCAACTCCAGGCGCTTAAACAACTCTCGGGCCACCGGAATCTCGTTGGTCTTTTGGTCGACGACTGCGCTGCCCAAGTAATGCTGGCTCGGTACGGTGACCGCGCTCAAAATCGAGGCGCCGCTGCCGTGCTTGGGTTCCTTGCCATCGAGCACGATCAAGTGGTCCTGGGGCGCCGGGCCGCGCACTTGCTCCTGGAGGGCCAAAATGACTTCCTCCACCTTGGCGGCATCGACGCGTTGGAGCAGACGGCAAAAGGTCGGCTGGGTCGGAGCGGGATACTTGCCTTGGGCATTAGGCCGGATGCCAAGGGCCCGGCGTTGCGCCTGGCTCAAGCCCCGCGCGAACTGGGCTAGGTCCTTTTGGCCGCGCGGCGCACCGCAGAGGGTGGCTAAAAGAAGGATCGTTAACATCGACCACAGCGGATAGGACTCGAAGCGCACCCGAAAGTCCGGCACGGCCTTGAAGTGTTCGACCATCGAGCGGATTTCCTTCACCGTACGCGTGCAGGGTGGCGACACCTGTTGTTCGACCACCGCCAAGGCTGGCTTGAGATGTTCGGCCTGGAGACTGCGGCGGGCGTTTTTGCACAGTTGGCGGCAGAAGAGGCGTTTGGGCTGGTCGTGTTTAACGTAGTAATCGCGCCGATGGCGGCCCCAGCCGTCGGTCTGGCCCAGTTCGCTCCAGCCGCTAGCCGAATATACCGTACCGCAGAACTGGGCGGCATCGACGAAGGTTTCGACCACCAAGACCGGATGGCCGTAACAGGTCTGCCAATCGGTGGGAAGGCGATCCAGGGTCAGGCGCAGCACCTTGCTGGCGAGGTTGGGTACGGAGCGCTCGGGCAGGATAAGGAACCGGCTGTTGTTGGTCACCAGGCTGAGGCGACGGTGGCGTTGAGCAGCGCTCCATCCGATCCATCGGTCGCGATGCTTGAGGTGCTTGGCTGGAGCGCTGAAGACCAGCAAGGCCAGCCACTGACCCCGGGCATCGGTGGCCACGTAGTGGAGGCGTTGGCCCACCGCTTTGAGGCTTCCCAGATAGTGATGCTCATCGAGCAAGTGTTTGAAACGCTCCAGTTCGGTGCGCTCTACAAGCCGCACTTGGACTTGGTCTAATAAAGCTTGTTCGTCGCCGTTGGGCAGTCGCAGAGTTTTACTCACGCCTGCGAGGATAAAAAATCGCGAAACAAATGTCCCGCAAAAAGATTCTTCTCCCTCTCGCCAAACGACATACCCATCGCTAGGCATTGGCCCTGCGTCTGCAGCAGCGCCAATTCATGAGAGTCGTTTGAGGTTGGGATATTTGCTCAAGGCCAGGCGGAGTCCCGGACGGTGGTGGTCTTCGGACAAGGCGGACT
>JAFAHH010000949.1 GCA_019237355.1 Acetobacteraceae bacterium
GCCGAACAGGTATTGGTAGCGAATGAATCGCGCGACGCCGATATAGGCATTGGCGCTGCTATCCGGCACGTTATTTCCGTCAGTGTTGATGAATGCACCCTGGTGGCCGTAGACGAAATAACCGAGACTGATGTTCGTGCCATTTGGCAATGGCAAGATATCGTTGGGCTCGATCTGTTGCGCGGATGCTATCCGCGCCGTTCCGAACAGCGTAGCCGTGACCACGGCAAGCAATACAGGCCAGGCGGTCTCCCGTACTTTGCGTATGTACATTTCCCGCTTCCCCTCCGACCGCAGATTACCGGCGCGCTCAGACGGTCATCGTCACACACTTCACAGCCAATTGGCTAGATGCCATGCTTGGGGGCTGATTCCCCGCCTGCCACTCGAGGAGCATCCAGGCCATACCCTTACTCCTCCGGAATGTGACTTCTGGTCATCATGACCGTTTGCGTAAACACGAAATTTATGCCGCAGTGCGAAACAGGGACTGGCAGAAAGTCCGGCCTGGGTTCGCTCGCCCGTCGTCGAAATGAATGTACCTCACCCTAATGTACCTCACCCTATTGTACGCGATCGCTGCGGATCATAGACAAACGGGTAGTATGGCCTCTCCGTCATACCGCCGCCTCCACGGTCGCTTCGGCTCGAATCAGCCGCAGTTCGCCCAGATAAAGGCTTTCTCCCAGAACAACGTCACGCCGGGCGCTGCCATGGGCATGAGACACTTCGACCCGATACGCGCCCCCTCCCTCGGGTAAATTGTAGAAACGAAAATCGCCGAACTCGTCGGTGGCCGTCGTCGCGAGGGACTCGCCCGCCTGGTACAGAGTCACCTCAGCGCCCTGGACGCATTCCACCGCCCCCGCAACATTTGCGCTGACGCTGCCCCCGATAAAGCAGGTCTGCCACCGTTCCAGGCCCCGGTACCAGACCCGGGGCTTGGTCGCGAGCTCGGGCTTCAACACCTTGAGCCCGTCTTTCGCCGCCAGTCGCTGCATCTCGGCGTCATCGGCTTTCACCGCCTCGAAAACATCCGTCGGGCAGACCTGCTGGCAGCGGGGCCGACGCCATCCCTGATCGAGCAGGTGGGCGTCGAAGATCCAGGTTTGCGGGAGCTGCTGCTCTTCGTTCCACACGATCGCCCCATAAGGGCACGAGCCGACGATATCCTTGCGGCCCCGGGCCTTCACGGGATCGATGATGACGATGCCGTCGTCGCGTTTGCGGATGGCATCCCCGGCGTAGCGAATGCAGGGGGCGTCGTCGCAGTGATTGCACATCGCCGGCAGATAGGTGGTTTCCACCATCGGGGCGCTGCCCTGCACACGGCGCAGGATCCGGATCGGGCCATCGCCGACCGCAGCGGCCGGCGCCGCATAGCCGGGGAAGTCGTTGCCAACATGTTCGTCCCGGTCTGCGATGACGCAATTGTAGCAGTTCTCGCACCGGCCGATGTTGATGATCAGGTTCCACTTGCTCACGGCTGGCTCCTCACGCTGCTCGGGCCATTTCGAAAGCCTTGGCACCCCGCCACTTCTCGACCTGCACCAGGCAGGAATTCGGGGCCATGCTGCTGGTGCCCCGGACTTGTGGCCGGTCGGGGGTAAGAATATTCAGAGAGCCGCCAATCTCGACTGTTTCACCCGCAATCTCGGTGAGCTGGAACGCGGCGCTGGCCTCGTACGACTTCACCACGCCTGGAGCAACCAAGGGCGAAATGTCCGCCGCGCAGATCACCGCGCCACGGTCGTTGTATATCTTCACCAGGTCACGATGGCCGATGCCCCTGGCGTCGGCGTCGGCGGGGTGAAGCCGCAGCAGCGAGAAGCGATGGCCGGCAATCGAGGCGCGATGGTCTTCCACCTGGTTGACAGCGCTGTTCTTGCCGTCGGCGTAGGTATGGAAGCTGTAACGGCTATGAGTGGCGATCATCTGCAGTGGATAGCGCCCGATCAGTTCGTTGGTGCGCAGCCCTTCCCAGGATGGGATGTACCGATTGAGCGCCGGACGATCGGGATTGTTCGCCGTGTTGCGCTTGAGTATTTCGGGCACGAATTCCAGCTTGCCGCTCGGCGTTTGCAGCCCCATGCCGAACTCTTCGGCGAATTGCGACGGCAGCGGATGGGGCTCTGGCAGATCCTTGCGGCGGCCCTCGGCGAACCAGCGCATGTCCACAGGCTGGCGGAGCTCGGGTTTCTCGGCCGGCACGACGAAGTAACCCTTGCGGCAGAACTTTCGCCAGGAAATGTGGT
>JAFAHH010001028.1 GCA_019237355.1 Acetobacteraceae bacterium
GACGGCCACCGAAATCGTGCCGGGACCTGTCGTGAAGGGAATCGTAAGCGGGAAGGAAGCTACATCTTCAGCGCCTTCGGCTGGGGCTGCTTGCGCCTGCTTGCGCGCTTCGCGCTGCTCCGGCGCACTGAGCAGGTCCCAGCCGGCCAGGGCGACACCAGGCCGCCAGCCGCAGCGCGGCAAGGGTGATGCCAAAAAAGGCGAGCAGGTAGGAGCCCGCCCACAATGCGACCATCATCACTATGAAGGAGAATAGCGCTACCCTCCGCGCCAGCTCGTTACGTTGACGTGCGGCACGATCGGCCACCACCTGGTGGAAGATGAAAGCGGTGCTGGGTGGGTTGACGATCGAGAATAGCGCTGGGAAACCAAGCAAGAATGCGTTGATGGCGTCGTGCATCGCGAAGCCTTCAGGTGCCCGTCCCCAGATGCAAGAGGGCGGGGCTGGACGGTGCAGCCCCCCGATCTCCCTTGCTGCGATACGGCCGGCTGCCCAGCAATCCGCGAGTTTGCATTGCGAGGCTTGGCCCATGCGCCATTTAACTTAACCTCGTAAGACCGCCGAACAGATGCGAAGTTCTCGGAGCGCTACCGCACCCTGCTCCAGGTCCATTGTCAGAGGCACGATGGCGTGCTCAGTTCGGGATCGGAGCCCATGTTGCCGGGTTGCAACCGAGTTCTGCAATTTGGCGCGAGGCTGCGCGACCCAATTGCCGATAGTCCCGGCACGGTTAGAGCGAACTGACAACTGCAGGGTTGGCAGCAACGTGTTTCGTCACCGGCATGACTCGTGCGATGGCATCCGCAACCCTCTGTGCGGTGGCCGTCGCTAGGGTCCAGCCCAGATGACCATGACCGGTGTTATAGAACACGCCGAAACGACCGCCAGGACCCACCCGCGGCAGCATACTGGGCGTCATCGGTCGCAAACCGCTCCAGGCCACAACTCGGTCCGTCGCCACATTTGGGAATTGCTGACGGGTCCAATCGATCAGAGGCTGGATTCGGTCATGGCGAATATCCCGGTTGAAGCCGCTGAACTCCGCGGTCCCGGCGACGCGGAAGCGATCACGGTCGAGGCGGCTCGTGACGATCTTCGTTGCGTCATCCGCTATGCCTACGAACGGGGCGGCGGCTTGGCTTTCTGGCGTAGAAAGGAAGACCGTGATCGAGTAGCCCTTGACCGGGTAGACGCTGACCCGGTCGCCCAGCTGCGCCGCGAAATTGCGGCTCGCACACCCGGCGCAGATTACAACTCCGTCGACCTGGATCGGGCGCCACTCGTTCGCGTTAGCGCCGCCGTCGTCGCGCGAAACGGGTATCCAGCGGATCGCGTAGCCGCTGTCCTTCGGAACGATCTTCTCGATTTCAGTATCATAGGCAAACCGCACGCCATGACGGACGCAGGCATCCGCAAGTCCGCGTGTAAACTTGTGAACGTCACCCGTTGAATCCGATGGGGTAAAAAAGCCGCCATAATATGACCCCTTCAGCGTGGGCTCGATCTGACGCATTTCTCCCGAAGTCACCGGTCGCCGATCGAGGCCACCTTCATTTAGGAGCTTGTTCACCTCCGAAGCCTTATTGTAGCCGGCCTTATCCTTGCAGATAAGAAGAACCCCGCGTCGCTCCAGATCGAAATCGATTGTTTCCCGCTCGGCGATTTCGAATAAATGGTGGCGGGCCTCGATCGCGAGGCGCACCGTCTCAATCGTATTCTGCCGATAATTCCGTATACCGAGCAGGAACTCGGCTGCCCAAGAATATTTATGCCAACTCGGCATCGGATTCATGCGAAGGGGCGCATCGCGCCGCATCATCCAGCGCAGCCCCTGGAACACCGTCGATAGCTTATTCCAGACCTCGGCGCTGCTGGCCGTAAGCTGTTCTCCATTGGCGAACGAGGTCTCCATTCCCGCGTAGCGATGCTGGTCGAAGACGGTTACCTCGTAGCCGCGCTCGTTAAGCGCGTACGCGGTGGTGACGCCAGTGATTCCCGCACCTATGATGCCGATATGAGTCATTGCGGCACTCCCAACCGTCACTCTGCCCGATGACGTTAGCCGAACGCTTGCACTTCAACTAGATAGCCCGGCGCGGCGAGCCGGCTCTCGATGCACGCCCGGACGGGTTTGCCAACGCCTTTCAGCGAGCGGTCATAATACCCCGTCCCAAGCCGTTTCTCGAGATCTACGCCGCACACGACTTCGTAGTGGAATCCAGCTTCTTTAACGTGTTTACGAACTTGCCAGTCGGGCAGGTTGCTTTCCTCGTGAGCAGCCATGAACTTGCCAGCTCCAGCCATTGCGGAATGGCAAACCTATCCTTGAAATCCTTAAGGCGTTCGATCCCTCTCTAAAGGCACACGCCTCAAATTGGCGCACCGCACAAGCTAAAAGGTTCAATCAAGTTGAAAGGCTCAAATACAGTGGTGATCTGCCACCCTATCCTCAAACCCCACTGATACATTCTTGAGGCCAGTGTCGAGGGCAGTGTCATTGAGGAGAGCGAACTCGGCGATCTCACCGGACGCATAGGAAGAGCACACGCGGTCGTCCGGGCCGCCGAGGCGGTGCAGGAGTCGGCCGCGCTCCCAACCACTGCATTACGAGCCATTATTATGAGCTGGTCTCATAACAAGCTGGTTGTTTTGTAATCTTACAACTGGCGTTTATACTGGATATGCGCAAATCCAACATGCTGCATGTGCTCAAATCCGACATGCTGCTATTCGCCCCTCCCGAACCCAAAGAATGCTCGCCGACGGCCTCGGCCTACCGACGTTCAAGGCTGCAACTGTAGTGCGGAGAAATCGCTCATGGCTCATCGGGCCTAGATTTCGCCGCCGGGGGTGCTATCCTCCAATCTGAAACCTCCGGCCATGGCTTCGATATCTTTGGAGTTGACCGGCTAAGGCGACTAACATGAGCCAGTTAACAATGAATCACAAGGACCGGTTCGCGCGGGCAGCCTGCGGTCCATGAACTGAGTTCGACTCAGAGCCGATGAGACCAAGTGCGGCTCAACCTGATCCTCAAAAAGGGGGGACATCTAAAGCTTACCTTTGTCCAAGATGCAGCATAACGAAGATCTCGGGAGGACATGATGGCGCATATGGCGGGCTCCCAGCTCCATAAGGGGCTGAAACAGCGGCATCTCACAATGATCGCCATCGGCGGGGTGATCGGCGCCGGGCTATTCGTCGGGTCGGGCGTGGTGATCAACGCGGTGGGCCCAGGCGCCTTCATCACATATGCGCTGACCGGCGTGCTGATCGTGATGGTCATGCGAATGCTCGGCGAGATGGCGAGCGCCAATCCCTCCACGGGATCCTTTGCCGACTACGCGAGACAGGCGCTGGGTGGCTGGGCCGGTTTCTCTGTCGCATGGCTCTATTGGTACTTCTGGGTTATCGTCATCGGCTTCGAAGCGGTCGCCGGCGCGGGCATCCTGCAGAAATGGCTGCCGGATGTGCCGCTCTGGATCATGTCGCTGGGGCTGCTGCTCCTCATGACCGCGACCAACCTGTACTCAGTCGGTTCCTACGGCGAGTTCGAGTACTGGTTCGCCGGCATCAAAGTGTTCACGATCTGCGCGTTCCTGGTTCTGGGCACGCTGTATATTCTCGGCCTGTGGCCCGGCCACAGCCTGGACTTCTCCAATCTTACTGCGCACGGGGGATTTTTTCCGCGCGGCGCCGGCGCGATCTTCTCCGGCATTGTAGTGGTCATCTTCTCGATGGTTGGCGCAGAGGTCGCCACGATCGCGGCAGCCGAGTCCGACGACCCGGAGCGCGCCGTCGCCAGGGCGACCAACTCCGTCATCGCGCGAATCCTAATCTTCTACGTCGGCTCGATTTTCCTGTTGGCGGTAATCCTACCGTGGAACTCGCAGGAGCTGGGGGCGTCCCCCTTCGTCTCCGCATTCGAGCGGATGGGCGTCGACTGGGTTGCGAACGTGATGAACGCGGTCGTCTTGACCGCCGTGCTGTCCTGCCTGAACTCCGGTCTGTACACGTCCTCCCGGATGCTGTTCGTGCTGGCCGGGCGTGGCGAAGCCCCGGCCAAGCTTCTCAGCACTAGCCGGCGCGGCGTGCCGGTCGCGGCGATCCTATCGTCAACTGTAGTCGGCTACCTCTGCGT
>JAFAHH010001031.1 GCA_019237355.1 Acetobacteraceae bacterium
TCAACCCGGTGATGCCGGAGGACAAGTTTTTGGGTGCGTCGGCATTGCAACTCCGCATCAAAAACTGTGGCTGGTCAACCGAGATGTGCGACTCGAAAATCTCTCTTGGCAATGGCCCTGAGCGCTTCTCTTCGCGGCACAGTTCCGGCCGGAACACCACATGCACCAATCCGCGATCTTCCTGCTTCACCGCCCCTACTCCAGCCGTTGCCGCTTCAGCCGAATCGCTGCGGAAGAACGTGAACCGGCCGGTATCATGGGCGGGCCGTTCGATGGTCCAGATCTGCCCGGCGCTCAGCCGGAAGCAGCCGACTTCCTTGCCGTCGACGAATACTGTCGCATCGCAGCGGCGCCGGTAGCAGTGGTTGCCCAGGCGCAGCGTGTACATCTGGCCGTGAGAGAGGACCACGTGGCCGCTGTCGCGCTCGCGGCCTTCGGGGATCATGAGGGAGAAGTTGCCAAAACGCATGGGAGAAACTCCATTGGGCGCACAGAAGGGAAAGAGCCAAGAAACTCAAGAAGGAATGGCCGGATCAGTGGCCGCGAATCCAGCCATAGACGAACATGCCGAACAAACTGGCCGCTGCCACAAAAAGAAAGATGCCGACCGAAAACACGATTTCCGCCACGGACTTGGCTAACGATTCCGCCCGCTGCTCTTTCTTTTGGCTGACGTACCAATGTTCGCGCGGTTCACAGTATTTGCGCGGATCCTCGTAACAACCGGCGCACAGACTCAAAAAGCCGCCTCGCCCGCCGCTACGCTCTCGCGGCAACAGCCAGGTGGTAGCCTTGCAGCCGTCGCAGACATCTGTGACGGCAGCCACAGTCACCGTTGACTCAAGGGTAAACTCGGCGGGGGTAGTTGGGGTGGTTGGCACGGTACGCCTGTCGCCTTTGGCCGCGCTTCACCCTGGCGGCCTTAACGCGAATGATTTTGTTGTCGAGCTGGCTGAGCCGCCGCCGCAGCCGCTGGAGCTTCACGAATAGATTGTCGCGGCGGCGAACGAGGTCGCACAGACGCATACGCGGACTCGTGGACCAGGAAAGAGAGAACAGGCAGGGGCTACCACGGTTGGCTAAACCGAGGCCGGAACAGCGCCCCTGCCGACTGAACCAACAATGGCTCGCATCAGGTGCCACTGGCGGCCGGCGGCGTCGGAGCCGGAGCCGGTGTGGGCGCCGGAGTTGGACTTGGGGGCGGCGTGGCGGCCGGGGTGTTCGCCACGACAGCAGCGGCCAGCCCATCATCATCCGCCTTGATGGCGGTGCTCAGGTCAGTCAGCGACTGCAGCTGGGCATCGGTCGCGCCGGCCGCCTTTGCTGCAGCCGTGGCCGCGTCGAGACGGGCGCCAAACCCGTTGATGAGATCCTTGGCGCTGTCGATCGCCGACTTGTTCGCCGCGACTTGGGCCTTCAACTGGTTGATTGCATCTTGGAGGGTTGCCATTGCCTGTGCTCCTTGGTGGAAATAGGTGGTTTGCTGGGACAGTAACTGGTCGATCTTGCCGGCAAGCTGACCCCAAGGGCATGTGCGGTTCGCGTCCGCATCGGGCGCCGGGCGGCTGATGGTCGCCTGGTAGCGGCAACAAAACGGCACGCTCGTCTTTTGGCGCGCAACCTTGGTGACTACGTACCCTTGCTGCAAGTACGTCTGCACGAGGTCCAGGAGGGCCGCCGCGCTAGTGGCTTCCAGGTTGTGCTGCTGGACGGAAGGGAGCATGCCGAGTCCCGCGCCTGCCATTGCTGCCGTTCAGGATCGTTCTACGGGCATATTAACCGACTGACAGCACGTTGTCACTAGCCCGCCGCAACGATTTTCTGGCCGGTGCGCGGCCGCGCTCGTTTGGGCCGGCTTTTCCGGTAGTCCCGGATAGGCAGCGGCCGGAGCCGCATGCGCGGGTGGGCCGCCGCGTTGTAGCGCTTCGCCGCCTTCTTCGAGCCGAAGATCTGCGTCCAGACGCCGCCTTGCTTGACGGGCAGATAACCCCCGGGGAGGATCTGAAAGGGCCGGCGGCAGCGCCCGAGGTAGTCGTAGCGCGGTCGGGGGAACGGCTCGAACCAGGCAGGCAGCACGAAATTGCTCACCGGGATGCCGTCGATGAGGAAGCTGTCGCGTTCCACGGCGTCAGCAGTCTCGTAAGCCCCGGTGGTCCCGTCCGGCATCTCAAAGGTGAGGTTGCAGCAAGGGTCGCCCAAGGCTTCGGCCAACTCGTGCGAGGCGGTGACGCTGGGCACATCGCCGTCCGTAAGGCTCGTTTGCACAAACACATGGAGCAGCGGGTAGCCGTCAGGGGTCGTATCGTGATAACCAAGGGCACCGGCCACATCCGCGTTGTCGGTGAAGACCATTGCCCAGCAGCCCTGCTGGAACCGATCCCCAACGACCACGGTACAGGGAATGTGCCAGTATTCGGCGAACACGGCCGCGTACTTTTGCAGCACCGTGATCAGGTCCTGAAAGGACTTGGCGGCCTTCCATTGCTCGTAGGGGATGGTGGACTGGTTGATGGCCACAATCGTGACCGCTTCAC
>JAFAHH010000850.1 GCA_019237355.1 Acetobacteraceae bacterium
GCCGTCGTATAACGCCGGGTGCCATTGGTCGCTCTCGCCGCCCAAGAACCCGTAAAAGTGCTCGAAGCCAAGGCCGGTCGGCCACAGATCGAACGGACCCGCCTGGCTCGACATCCAGTCCGGCACATTATGCATCTTGCCGAACCACGCCGTGTTGTAGCCATTGGCTTTGAGGACGGCCCCCACCGAGCCGGCGCTCTTTGGCACAAGCGAATTGTAGCCAGGATAGCCGGTTGCGAACTCGGTGATGCTTCCGCTGGCAACCGAGTGGTGATTTCGGCCGGTGATCAGCGCTGCCCTGGTCGGCGAGCAAAGCGCCGTCGTGTGGAACCTGTTATAGCATAGGCCGCTGTCGGCGAGCCGTTGGAAGTTGGGGGTTTGGATCGGCCCGCCAAACGTGCTGCTCGCCCCGAAGCCGACGTCATCCGTCAGGATCAACAGAACGTTGGGTGCTCCGGCGGGAGCCTCGACGCCCTTCGGAAAGTCGGGGGTGGAATCCTTGACAGTGCGGCCGATCCTCCCCTGGAACGGCGGCTCGGGCTTATTTCTGCTCATGACTTCTCCGTTCGCGAATGACGCAGCGAAAGCCGACATGGCTGGTCGAGGTGTCGATCGGCTCGGCGTGGCGGGCGGCTGGACGATAGCGCCGGCAATAATTTGGCGCGCACAGGTACGAGCCGCCCTTCAGGACCTTGCGTGGGATCCTGATCTCGCGTTGGCACGGGTCATAGCTCGCATCTTCGCGCCCGCCGCGCGGGTTATGCGGGATGCAGCATGGCTTGGCGGCGTCGACCTCGTGCCCGGGCGAGTACCAATTGGTCGTCCACTCCCAGACGTTGCCGATCATGTCGTAAAGGCCGTAGCCGTTGGGCGGAAACGCCATTACTGGGGATGTGCGCTCGTAACCGTCGGTCGCGAGATTCTGATGCGGAAAGGCGCCCTGCCAGGTATTCGCCATCTGGCGGCCGGCCGGGGTGAACTCCTCGCCCCAGGCGAACTCGGCATCGTTGAGGCCCCCGTGTGCCGCGAATTCCCATTCGGCTTCGGTTGGCAGTTCCTTACCCGCCCAAGCGGCATAAGCTTCGGCATCGCGGTAGGCAATATGGACAACCGGATGGTTATGAAGCCCGGCGATCGAGCTACGGGGGCCATGGGGCCGCCGCCAATTCGCGCCAAACCTGAACTGCCACCACTGAGACCAATCGCGAGGGTCGACCTGATGTTTAGGTGGCGTGAAAACTAGCGATCCCGGGCGGAGCATATGGGGCAGGGCTCCCGGGTAGTCCTTCGCATCTGGCTTCAGCTCCGCAAAGGTTACGTAGCCGGTTGCCTTGACGAAGCGGAGAAAATCACGATTCGTGACGGGGGTGCGGTCGATCCAGAACCCATCAACCTTGACCCAGTGAGCTGGCGCCTCTTCCGGGTAGTGGTTATCGGAGCCCATATGGAACGTATCGCCGGGAACCCACACCATCCCATCGGTGTGCGCTCGCGCGATGGCCGCGTGCTCGGAAGGCCTCGCAGGATCGGAACGGCCATGAACCGAGCTTGACGGCATGGGACCCCCTACTGGATACTTAATCCCGCACAAAGGCGGCACTCCGGCCGGCTTCGAGAAAGGCCTCGCCATCGAGGCGCCCGAAGAGTTCGATCAGCGTTGCCACCAGCCCCGTCCATCCGGTCTGATGACTGGCACCGATCCCCGCACCGTTGTCGCCGTGAAAGTACTCGTAAAACAACAGGTGATCCCGCCAATGGGGATCGCTCTGAAACTTCTCTACGCCTCCGAACACTGGCCGTTGTCCGGCCTCATCGCGCAAAAAGATGCGAGTCAACCGATTGGCAATCTCGCGCGCGACCTCGAACAAATTCATTAGGTTCCCCGAACCGGTGGGACACTCGATCCGGAAGTTGTCGCCGTAATACAGATAGTATTGCAGTAGGGCGCGGATCAGCAGCACATTGACCGGCATCCAGATCGGTCCGCGCCAGTTGGAGTTGCCGCCGAACATGCCGGTGGTCGATTCTCCCGGATCGTAATCCACCCGAAACTCTCCATACGGAGTGCGGATGATACACGGATGATCCTTGTGAAAGCGAGACAGCGCCCGGATGCCAAAAGGAGAAAGGAACTCGT
>JAFAHH010000286.1 GCA_019237355.1 Acetobacteraceae bacterium
CGAAACCGGAGGGGCTAACTGGTAGCACCAGGCTTCTCGGAGGAGGCGATTCCGTATTGTAGATGTTATACCGAAAACCCGTCACCTTCGCGCGCAACGGTATCTGACCAATAACCATGAGCCGATTGGTCGCCATATTTCCCGCTCCATTCGCCGCACCCCAAATTACGTCGCCGGAAGCCCGGGTGATCGCGATTTAACGGCTACGTCGCGACCCCCTGCCTTTGAGTTCGTCCTCGATGATCTTCCGGCCGCATCACGGCCCTGAAGAATGCCCTCCGGCGTAACCCTGATGGCCTCTTCCGTATATAGCGCTTACACCGCTGATGAAATTAGCAGTCGCGATCCGCTTCACCAGAGCCCTGGTCAATTCGGGGACCAGCCGCAACCCCAATCGACCGATTTGTGACACAATGGTATAGTAGGTTTTTCGCATCTGGCGTATTGACAAGCCTTAAAAGCATTCGCTGGCGTCCAGAAGGTGGAAATCCTTCGCGCCATTGGCCGTTGACGAAAGGCCGAGAAACACCGACCCTCGGGTGCGCCAGGAAGCGTTTTCGTAATAATGGCCGGGTCCTCCTGAGCACAAGCGCTTAGCGCCAGGCATAGAACTGAAATAGCGGTTCGTCCGGGGTATTAGCCGGCTTATGTAGCACCCAAATATTGTACGAGGCAAGATTTTTGATTCCGATTGCAAATCGGATCAGGTATAGCGCATAAGATAACATGAAGAGCGGAACGAAGAATTCGCAATAAGAGCTGCTATAATAACCGGGCATATAATACAGCTCTCGAAACCCCACTTGCATAGCAAGGTTCCGAAAAGCGGAGTAGTTGGTCCGATCATAGTGTGCGCGATAACCGAGCGCTACCGCCGTATCCCCCATTGCTCTGCCAAGCAGCCATTTCGATACCGAGTGCGGGAGAAGCTGGTTGGCCATTGCGAACGGAGCATACCGGTTTGGAAACTGAGCAAGAATAAATCCCCCAGGGCGCAGTACCTCGAATAGATTTTGCAGAACGCGCCCGTTATCGGCAAAATGCTCGATACCAGAATGGATCATGCATAAATCGACGGATCCCGGCTGAAGCGGGATTGAGTGCACGACGTCGCACTCTATTCTCTCGTCGAGGAGAGCATTTGCTGACATCGCCGATCCATCAATATCCAGGCCTATCAGGCGAATTCGATACCATTCCTTGTACTGCGCTGGGAACTGCCACCACCGGCCTGCACCTACATCGGCCACTGTTGAGACCCGTGGGTGAGACATCAACAAGGCTCCGATTTTTCGGTACGCTCCGAATACATTTGCTTCATGCGCATGGTCAGGCGTAATCGCGCGAGAGATCCGCCTGTTGAAATCGAAAAAGCGGCCCACCAAAGACCTCGGAAAGACATGATCACGCATTGACATAATTGCCATTTGAACAGGGACTCCTCCCTAGTTGCATCTCAGGAGCAATGGTAGCCGGTAATCTGTCTTCCTCAGAAATTTTCAACCTGCCAGATCGATTCCAGGGCCCGCTCACAAGCCGCGCAACCGCTATTCCCGGCCGCATGTTGCTGAGCCAGCACTGGGACCGTCATTCGATCCGAGAGAAAAGCCGTGGCTGTGCTCACATCGAGTTTCAGTTGCTTCCTCCCTTTCGTTCCTTCACGGCGGCTTAGCTCAAAACACTCCCGCCATCGATATTATAAGTCTGCCCAACGATGTAATCGGCGTCGCTGCTGGCGAGGAAAGCCGCAAGTCCCGCGATTTCCTCCGGCCGGGCCATGCGGCCGATCGGCATAGCGGCGCCGACCTGGCGCTTCTTCTCCCCAAACGGCAGATTCTCGTAGCGAGCGAAACGGGCGTCCACTTCGTCCCAATGTTCGTTGTCAACGACACCAGGAGAAATGGCATTCACATTGATCCGGTAGCGGATGAGGTTGAGACCGGCGCTTTGCGTGATGCTGATCACGGCCGCCTTGGAGGCGCAATATACCGCAACCAGCGGCTCCCCTCGCCGCCCCGCCTGGGAGGCCATGTTGATTATCTTGCCGCCCCGGCCTTGCTGGATCATCACGCGTGCCGCGGCTTGCAGGGTAAACAGCGCGCCCTCAACATTGATCGTGAACACCCGGCGGTAACTTTCGCGGGTAATCTCCGCGATTGGCGCGAGATCGAACACGGCAGCATTATTCACCAGCACATCGAGCCCGCCGAACTCAGCCAAAGTGGCCGACACCATTGCCTCTATCGAGTCCTGCTGTGTCACGTCCACCCGCACGGCGGCAGCGCCATCACCGATTTTCCGGGCTGCTTCTCGAACGCCGGCCTCATTGATATCGGCCAGGATGACGCGCGCCCCCTCCTGCACATAGCGCGCCGCGATCGCACGCCCGATGCCCCGGGCAGCCCCGGTTATGAGAGCGACCTTCTCCTCCAGCCGCATGGACGTGCTCTCCTCATCTCAAAACCCGATCTCCTCGGAAGCGCGTCGCATGGTCGCGTGCGTGCCAGCGCCGTACAGCGCAGCAAGCCACTTGCTTAAAGGACCAACCAGGCGCGCATCGCTGCCGAGGGCCCCGAAAAGCTGGGTGATGGAAAGCAGCGGCGCCGGGTCTGGGCCGCCCTCCTCGGCCTTCTCGCGCAGCAACCCAGCCAGCGGATGGCGGACATCGATCGGCTTGCCCTGCTCATCGACCCCCCGCACCCGGCGCATCCACCCGGCCAGCGCCAGCGCCAGCAAATCGACGCTACCGCCCATCTGGAGCCGGGCACTAATTGGATCGACCAGCACATTCAGTGGCGCGTCGGTGTTGACGCGCTCCACCGTGTCCTTGATGGCCGGGTTGGCGAAGCGCGCAATCAACGTGCGCTGGTAATCCGCAAGGTCGATGCCGGGAACCGGCGGCAAGGTCGGAGCCGTCTCCCGCACCATCAACGCCGCCATGTAACGGCGAAACAGCGGATCGGCCATCGTCTCATGGATGTAGGTGTAGCCCACAAGCCGGCCGAGCGCCGCAACGGCGAGATGGCTCCCGTTTAGCAGGCGCAGCTTCATCATCTCATACGGCGCCACGTCGGGGACGAATTGCGCGCCATCCAGCTCCCAGGCTGGGCGCCCCGCCACAAACCGGTCCTCGATCACCCATTGCGTAAAGGTCTCGCAGAACACGGGCCAGCGATCGAGGATGCCGTACCGCTGCTGAAGCGCTTCGACATCCTCAGCGGCGGTGACCGGGGTGATACGATCGACCATCGTATTCGGAAACGCCGCATGCTGCTCTATCCAGCCAGCCAGCGCCGGGTCACGCAGCCCGGCCAGCGCGAGCACAGCGCCCCGAAGCACATTGCCATTGTGCTGGATGTTGTCGCAGGTCAGCGCCCTAAACGGCGCAGCCCCGGCCTCCATGCGGCGACGATAGGCTTCGACGATGATCCCGATCGCGCTTCGCGGCTCCCCGGGCGAGGCTAGGTCCTGGCGAATTAGCGGGTGCTCAGGGTCGAGCCGCCTAATTGCCGGATTAAGGCAATAGCCGTTTTCGGTTACGGTGAGGCTGACGATCCGGATCGCTGGGTCATCAATCGCCTGCAGCAAGGCCGCGCTTGACTCCCCGGCAAAAACCACCCTGGCGAGCGAGCCAATGATCGAGACAGTCTCTTCGGTCCCGCTGCGTTCCACAAGCGTATAGAGGCAGTCCTGCGGGGCAAGGCTCTCGTGCATCCGCCGGTCACCCGGCATCAGGCCCGCTCCGATGATGCCCCAGCCTAGGGCGGCTGGGTCGCGCTCCATCAAAGCATGCGTGTAGCGCGCCATGTGCGCGCGATGGAAATTACCCAGGCCGAGATGGACGATGCCAGGCGTGACCGCGGCCGGGTCGTAACTGGGAGGACGAACCGGCGGGCCGAACCGGGAGAGGTTCGCACGGTTGAGTTCGATCGCTGCCATGATGCCCTCCGCCCTGCAGCTCGCAACTATTTCACTGCGCCAAAGGTAAGACCGCGGACAAGCTGCCGTTGGCTGAACCAGCCGAAAATTAGGATCGGTGCGATCGCCAGTGTGGACGCCGCGGACAGCTTCGCCCAGAACAGACCCTCGGGCGCCGAGAAGGAGGCGATGAAGGCGGTGAGCGGCGCTGCATCATGCGCCGACAGGTTCAGGCTCCAGAATGCTTCGTTCCAGCACAGAATGATCGAGAGCAGCGCGGTGGAAGCAATCCCCGGGGCAACGAGCGGAAGCAGAACGTAAAAGATGGCCTGCCGCACGTCGGCGCCGTCGATGCGGCTCGCCTCGATGATGTCCTTTGGCGTTTCGCGAAAAAAGGTAAACAGCATCCAGACAGCAATCGGCAGATTGCTCAGCGTGTAGACGATAATCAGCACGAGCTGCGTATCGAGCAGGCCAGCTTGCTTGGCCATAAGATAGATGGGCACCAGCACGCCGACGGCTGGCAACATCTTGGTCGAGAGCATCCAGAGCAAGGTGCCTCGCGTGCGCTCCGTAGGATAAAAGGCCATGGCGAACGCCGCGGGCACGGCAAGCACGATCATCAGCGCTGTCGAGGCGACCGAGATGACCACGCTGTTCAGCGCGTAACCGAGATAACTGGCGCGATCGAAAATCTGGGCGTAGTTCTCTAGAGTTGGGGTAAAGATAAGCAAAGGCGGCGTCTGCACCGCCTCCGCCTCGGTCTTGAAGCTCGCCAGCACCATCCAGAAAATCGGGAAGAACAGGAGCAGCGAAGCGACCCATGCGATGCTTCCGGCGATCAGGCTCGGGCGCTTCGGACTTCTACGGGCCATCGGGCGCCTCCTACACGTCGAGCCGGCGTGCCACGGTGCGTACCAGGAACACCGCTACGATATTGGCGAGAATGATGGCGATCACCCCCGCTGCCGAAGCGGTACCCACGTTGAAGGCGAGCAAGGCGCGCTGATAAATCAGGAAGGCGAGGTTGGTGGTCGCGATACCTGGCCCGCCAGACGTGGTGACGTA
>JAFAHH010000358.1 GCA_019237355.1 Acetobacteraceae bacterium
AGAGGTGGCTGGGCAAATTTGGACAGCGGGATAAGTGGATTTTCTGCCTGAGTGCGGCGAGGATGCCGCGGATCAGGAGCGAGCATGACGAGACGGACACGCCGGAATCACAGCCCGGCATTCAAGGCGAAAGTGGCCTTGGCGGCCATCAAGGGCGACAAGACGCTGGCCGAATTGGCGCAGCAGTATGATGTTCACCCCAACCAAATCACCTCCTGGAAGGCACAGCTGGTCAATGCTGCGGCTGGAGTGTTCGGCTCAGGCTCAGCCAAAGAGGCGACGACGCCAGTCGATCTGAAAGCGTTGCATGCGAAAATCGGCGAGCTGGCGCTGGAGAACGATTTTTTGGCCGGTGCGCTCGGCAAAGCCGGCTTGCTGAGCGCAAAGCGATGATTGATCGGAGCCATAAACTGTCGCTGGGGCGGCAGGCGAAGGCGCTGGGGCTTAGCCGCAGCAGCCTGTATTACGAACCCCGTCCAGTATCGGCTGCAGATCTAGCGATCATGCGCCGGATCGACGAGCTCCATCTCGATTACCCATTCGCCGGCAGCCGGATGCTGCGCGAGTTATTACGCGGCGAAGGCATTGAGGCAGGCCGGGAGCGGGTCGCGACAATGATGCGGCGGATGGGGATCGAGGCGCTTTGTCCACGGCCGAATACCTCCAAACCCGCTCCTGGGCACAAGATTTTTCCGTATCTGCTGCGCAGCCTCGAAATTGTTCGCCCGAACCAGGTTTGGGCGATGGACATCACGTACGTTCCGATGGCGCGCGGCTTCGTCTACTTGGCGGCGGTCTTGGATTGGTTCAGCCGGCGTGTGCTTTCCTGGCGCCTATCGATCACGCTGGAGGCGGAATTCTGCCTTGAAGCGGTTGAAGACGCGCTCGCCCGGCACGGTGCGCCGGAAATCTTCAACACCGACCAGGGCAGCCAATTCACCAGCGCCGAGTTCACCGGTTTGCTGTTGCGCAACGAGATCCGCATCAGCATGGACGGCCGCGGCGCGTGGCGGGACAATCTCTTTGCGGAGCGATTGTGGCGGTCGGTGAAGTACGAAGAGGTGTACTTGCGCGCCTATGACAGCGTCGGCGACGCCCGGGTCTCGATCGGCCGGTATCTGGATTTTTATAACCGGAAACGACCGCATTCGAGCCTTGACTCGCGGACGCCGAGCGAAGCCTATTTTGGCTGCCTGCCGCTAGCCGCGGCAGCGTGATTGTCACCGCTGTTACCGGCCGCAGCTCCGATCCTATCTACCGCCCTGCGCTGCGCCCGGTAACAGCACACCACAACCCGGCAGGAGATCCACCTATCGAGAGCGAAACGCTGTTCAGACAAACCCGGCCACCTCAGAACACGGCCTTGACCGCCATCGTATGGCGTGTTGTATGCGGAATGGTCGCGAAAGGAGGATAGACTCGTAACGATAGTGTGCTGGGTGATTGTGAACCGCATCACCCTGTCTGGGCCTGTCCCGTCCTCGAGAGTGCAGCGGCGGGCCGACCCGGAGCTGGAGACCAGCAACGCTGGCTGGGCGTTATGTTGTCCCGATGCGGGAGAGCAGAGCGATGAAGACACCAAGGCTGTCGCGTTTTATCCGTCGATCTTGAGCGCGGCGGAGATGATCGAGGGGGACGAGTTGCCGCTGCCCAGCTAGGAACCAACCCCCATTCCTGGAGATCACTTCCGGCCACGTTAAAAACGATGGAGGATACATTGCCTTTATTCCCCATGGCCCCCGCGCCACTATCGACATACTACGGGATTCCAGACATGCCCCGTATTCCGCCCGGGTTCACGACCGGGCGTTTTATTTGCGGGAGCTAGCGAAGTACGATCGCGGCTGCGATCACGAATCCCTTATGATTGGTACCATCATGAGCTTGGCTTTGGTACGGCAGCACGGCAGCGCATTGTTATGCCGAGTACGGCAAGGCTGATGCTAAGAAGTGTAATAGTGGCCAGCTCTGGGCACGGCTTAGATCCGATACCGAGTTCTGGCGCGGAGGGCGAGCCTGCGTGGAGGGTGAGCCTTGGTGGATAAAGATCCTCGCAGACAAGAGGTTTCGAAGGATTCATCGGTGCCGGGGGACCAGCGGGGCCAGCTGTCTGTATCTTCGACGAAAGATTGGCTCGAGCTGCTAGGCCTTCGGCAATATGCCGAAGCCTTCACACAGGCCGACATAGACGATGAGGTACTCCGAGAACTTTCGGATGACGATCTGAAAAGTCTTGGCGTTACGCTCGGCCACCGAAAAAAGATCTTGAAAGCTATAAGAGAACTCCGCGGCAAAACCGGTCCGGCAACATCCGACAAGCTACAAAAGGTGACCGATACCTCATCAGAGAACATAAAGGAGGGCGGAAGAGAAGCCGAAAGGCGCCAAGTTTCGCTTGTGTTCTGCGATCTTGTCGGGTCTACAGCTCTGTCGACGCGCTTGGATCCAGAGGACCTCCGTCCTGTGATGCATGCCTATTATCGCTGTTGCGCAAACATCGTGGAGAAGTTTGGTGGCTCCGTCGCGAATTACCAAGGTGACGGCGTCCTGATACGGTTTGGATACCCAAGAGCCCACGAGGACGATGCGGAGCGGGCGATCCGGTGCGGTCTTGAGGTGGTGGGGGCGGTCAGGAAATTGACCAGCTATCCCGATATACAGTTGCAAGCCCGTGTGGGGATTGCAACAGGGGCGGTCGTTGTAGGCGAAAATGTTCCCGGGACAGTGGAGCAGGCAATAACCGGAGATGCACCAAACTTGGCAGCTCGGCTGCAGCTTTTGGCGCAGCCCGGGCAAGTGGTCACAGACACGCTCACAAGTCAGCTGGCGTCAGGCTCTTTTTCGTACATAGATCTCGGCCGGCATGAACTCAAGGGATTTGCCGATCCCGTCGCGGTGTGGTGCATAGCGAGTCCCAAGGCCGATCAATCGCGGTTTGCCGCCAGGCATGCGGGTCAGCTCTTCGAAATGGTGGGTCGGCAGCATGAGCTGGGACTGCTTCTGCACCGGTGGAGGGAAGCTGAGAGCGGTGAGGGGCGAGTCGTCATCCTTTCTGGTGAAGCTGGAATTGGTAAATCAAGATTGGTGACAGCGCTGATTGAACAACTGCCAGCCGACACGCACAAGCCCATTTGGCAATGCTCCTCGTACCACCCTAACACGGCCCTGTTTCCCGCACTTGATCAGCTCAGTCGCGCTGCTGGGTTCGCGGGTTCGGACTCGGCTACGGAAAAGCTGGACAAGCTCGAGAAATTGGTCGGGTCGGACGACTCA
>JAFAHH010000397.1 GCA_019237355.1 Acetobacteraceae bacterium
GCCGGCAACGCCGCTGCCGCGACAAATCCCCATAGACGGTCCAGCGTTCACTGCTTTCCCGCGGGTTCTTTCTTCCGAGGCTTTCGGACGCCGGCCTATACCGGGTCGGTCGTTGGTGCTCGGGCCGGCATCCGAAACCCTTCAGGAAAGCGGCCCTTCGTCAGCTCGACTGGTAACGGCGAAGGCCGACAGCGGACTCCCGATAAACGCCGCGATCGACGTCATGTGCCATCGCATCATTAATGCACTGCAACACGACCTGCACCTTAATCGATCACCTCGGTAGCCTGCGCCAACAGTAATTGTGGCACGGTGAGGCCGAGCACCCTGGCCGTCTTCAGGTTAATTACCAGCTCGAACTTGGTCGGGTTCTGCGCCGGCAGATCGGTGGGCTTCTCGCCCCGCAGGATACGGTCGACATAGGAGGCCGAGCGACGAAATATATCCGCGTTGTCCACTCCGTAGGAAAGCACACCACCCTCCCGGGCGTAGGCAGAATACCAATATACAGCCGGTACATTATTTCGGGCTGCCATCTGTATAAGCGGCGCACGATGGTTAATTGTAAAGGTATCCGGCATTACCACGAGGCCGCCCCTCGGTTCGCGTCCGAGCGAGGTTACGATGGTTTCAATATCGGCCTCGTTATAAACAGGCGATGAAACTGGCTCCACTTGGAGCGATACGGCAGCGGCTTCGAACGAGGGCCAGTAATATGCTCCACGGCGGGCGGCAGTATCCGGGTTGAAAATCCCTGCGGCTCGCTTGGTGGTAGGTGCGATCTCCGTGAGCAACTGCAGCCATTTGCCACCCAACTCGCCTTCCAAGTTGATAAAGCCGGTGATATTGCCGCCAGGCCTGGGCAGGCTCGCAATAAACCCACTGCCAACAGGATCGGACACAATCACAAACACGATCGGAATAGTCTTTGTTTCCCTCTGGAGTGCCGCGGTAACGGCGGTCCCGTGCGAGAGGATCACGTCGGGCCGCGATGCAACTAATTCTTACGCGAACATCTCTATCCGGTCAGCCTCGCCAGATGTCCAACGGACGTCCACCTGCAAGGCGGAGTCAGCCGTCCAACCCAGCTTATTAAGCGCCTGCATGAATACGGAGTAGAAAGCTTCTGCCTCAGGATCGGACGCGGGCTGCGCCATGAGTACACCGATCCGCTGTGCCGGGTCTGGCTGCTGCGCACGCACCTTCAGCGGCCATGGAGCCGCAGCGCCTCCGAGCAGGGCGATGAAATCCCGTCGCCTCATGGGCCCTATTCCCGCCGAGCACGACAGCTTATTACATTCGGTCGGGTGAGAACCACGTTTTGCGCCACAGCAAATTTTAGCCGGCTGAGGACCGCTTCGGGGCATGACCTGCTCGATGAGCCGGTCCCGTCGAACGGCTCTTTTGGGTCGATTTGAGACACTCCAACGAGCTTAGGGCGGCGGTGGATCGTCGCCCCGACCCTCGGTGCCGGCTCATTCTCGTGCACCTGCAACACGCCACCGTAACCGCTGCGGACTGGGCAGAAGATTTGCCCCTTCTGATTAAGGAGACGTGGTCGAGCCGCTGAGGTTGGCTGCTCTCGATACAGCCAATCGAGATCCGACGCGTTGGTCGCTTCTCTGCGCCGGGTAAGCGAGGGCGCCAAGCTCTGCTAAGATGGCTCCGCTTCTCGGTAGAGGCTGGGAACATGAACCCGACGTATTTCGGAGCAGAACAGGTAACCGAAGAAGATCGCAGTTACCAGGGATCGCGCTTCTCCGAAGTCCGCGACGCCTTGTTCGCCAACCCTTATCGGCAGCGATGGGGTGACCTGGAGGAGCCGCCATTGCCCGTCTACGGCGTGGACCTGCTCGGCGTGTTGCGGGGTGTGCCACCATTCCGCCCGCCCTGGTTTTTTCGCCAGGCGGTGGCGAGAGTGGTCGACTCGAAGGCCGATCTCCGATGGGGTCCGGATCACAAGGGCTTCCGTAGGATCATTCACCCGAATGGTATTTGCTTGCTTGGGTTGTGGGAAATTTCCGCGCCAACGCCCTATTCCGGCTATTTTCGAGAAGGAAGCCGCGCGCTCGCCATTGGACGATACTCGACCTGTTGCAAGGAGACGCGGCGCGGCCGGATAAGATCTTTGTCACTGGTAGGCAAGCTATTTCCAACCACCGATCGATTGCATAGCGAGCCGCTGCGTACCGCCAACTTCATTACCCAGCAAGACCTCGGCGGCGACCGGAGTGACTACATCAACGATGCCGAACTGCGTAACGCTCCCGACACTACAAGCTGGCGCCGCGGCTTCGGCCTGCCGATCCTGGTTGTCGAATCGATCCTTTTCCGCTTGACGGACAAGCAGCCGACGCAACGGCAGCTCTATGAGATTGCCGAACTGGGTAAGCCGGATGGTGAAGCAACTCGGACGCCAGCGTTTATGCGGCTACTGGTCGATCCCGCCCAGCCGAGGATACCCGGCCAAGCACTCGATTTCCGTGATGAAATCATGGCTCAGATCTATGATCGAGGCGACGCTGCACCAAAGCGCGCCCTTATCTTTCATATCGAGGTTACGGACGAGGGATCGACACATGGTCCGGATTTTTTTCAGCGGCGCCGGTTCGGCAATTGGGTCCGCATCGGCAGACTTATCTTCAATGAGGCAGTCGCGTCTTACAACGGCGACTT
>JAFAHH010000835.1 GCA_019237355.1 Acetobacteraceae bacterium
CGAGGTCCACTGCGGAAAGAGCGCCATGAGTAGGAGACGGTGCGCCTGATCGCTCATGTGTTGTACAATGCCTTCTCGGTTTGCGATGAGAAGAGCGTGATCGTCACTGGGCGCGTACCGGGTGCTTTTCGGAGTGTCTCGAATCGCATGCGCCACAAATCCTGTGATCGCCTCGAGTAATTGATTATCGGCCGACGTAAATTCTGGTTCGCTTGCCCTTCTGAAGAGGATTAGCTCACCCAGGGCCTGGCCGTGGTCGGCGATCCTGAGCATCAGCCCTCGGTCAGCCCCGACGGGGCGGAGCACCAGGTTGTAGAAGTCGCTTCTATAGAATTCGTGTCGTGGGACTTTTAGTATTCGCTCAAAGTAGTCTCCGGCGGCCGTTGGGTAGTGAGTACGGATCGTCTCACTCCAACTCCGAATCGCTTTGCATTCACAACCACCTTGATATTGCTTGAGATAGAGCCCGACAACCGAGACTCCTATTCCGTCCGCGTACGCATTTGTGAGTTCTTGCTTTAGCCCGGCCCAGAAAAAGAAGCAGCTCGAGAAGGGAATGGCGGTCCGGATTTCCTCCATCAACGTCGGGATCAGTTGCTGGCCGGAGACCACGGCGCAAAGACGCTGAATGCGCCCGATTACCCGCTTGATTTCACTCGATGTGATGTGTGCCATGACCTACTCGGCCTCGGGTCCAAGATTCCCGAAACCATTCGAACGGGGTGTGACCCCAGTCACCCTTACACCGATTTTACGATCGTGCATCCGTCTCCGCCGCCCTGCCAGGGTCATGAGAGGA
Organism: Acetobacteraceae bacterium; assembly: GCA_019237355.1. Lineage (GTDB taxonomy): Bacteria > Pseudomonadota > Alphaproteobacteria > Acetobacterales > Acetobacteraceae > JAFAHH01. The sequence continues at coordinate 800 of JAFAHH010000835.1, forward strand.
GGGCATTGAGGTCACCGCGAGCGCGCGAAGATGTCCCTGGATTTCCCATATTCGGGGGATGTTTGGCGCAGCTCAATCGACCATAAATTCCGCGCGGGTGAAGCCGATCTACAATCGGAAGGATTCCCAGCTTCAACTCGCTAACAAGGAGATCATCTTCAACAACTGGAGACGGACATGCGACAGATCGGCCACTTAGCAGGGCGCTCGTTGGTGGCGCTTATCTTTGCTTCGGCGGTTTTGGCCACGGGCGGAAGCCGCTCGGCCAATGCTCAAGCCGGCACGTACACCATCGACGGCAACGGCTTTCTAGGCTCTTTGACCTTGCAGATTGACGGCCAGGGTAACGTTACCGGAACGGTATATGGCCAACCAATATTCGGATTTTACGATGCGGGGTCGCGACACCTTATTTTTGAGCGGGTGATCAGTCAGACTGACTTGAGCCAGAACCAGATCTTCGACGGCTATATCTGGACTATACAAAATGATCCCAATTGCGTTGAAGCGGGGGGTACATTTCAATTCTTTTCGGGCACCGGCGGGAACGCGGTGTTCAACAGGCAGGGTTGGCGGGCTGAAGGTAGCTCATGCCCTCCGTGATTTCTCCGGGCAGTAGCAGCACAATATCCTGATCGGCCTATCGTGGGACTACGGTGTAGGGCGGGCTGCCCTCGGACTGCAAACGGCACAAACATCTACCTACTGACGCTGGTGCGCGAGGCGGCTGTTCCTGAGCAGCGCCCCGCGACCGGGCAAAAGCGCCCACTTAGAGCAAGCCGCGCATTACAGTAAAGCTGCCGATACACTCCGGACATCTCAATATTCTGGGGCTAGATCACGCGGTACGCCTCCGGTCTAATCTCAGGGCCAACAGCCAATACCGCTCCCGAATAGTGCTAATGCCCCCGCAGGATTTGGCTTAAGAACAGCTTCAACCGCTCGGTTCGCGGATCTTCGAAGATCTGGGCGGGCGTGCCGCGTTCCACGATTTCGCCTCGATCCATGAAAATCACGCAATCAGCGACTTGGCGTGCAAAGCCCATCTCGTGGGTGACGCAGACCATGGTCATGCCCGTTTCAGCCAACTCGATCATCGTATCGAGCACCTCCTTGATCATTTCCGGATCAAGCGCCGACGTGGGTTCGTCGAACAGCATGATTTTCGGGCGCATGCAGAGCGCGCGCGCAATCGCCACCCGCTGCTGCTGACCGCCAGAGAGCTGGGCTGGGTATTTATGGGCCTGCTCGGGAATCCGCACCCGGCGCAGGTAGCTCATCGCCAGCTCCTCCGCCTCTTTCTTCGGCATCTTGCGGACCCACACGGGGGCGAGCGTACAGTTCTCGAGGATGGTAAGATGGGGAAACAGATTGAACTGTTGAAAGACCATACCGACTTCGCGCCGGATCTGATCGAGCGCGCGTAGATCATCGGTTAGCTCAATCCCATCCACGATAATGCGCCCTTCCTCGTGGCGCTCCAACCGATTGATGCAGCGTATCATCGTCGATTTGCCTGAGCCGGAGGGGCCACACACCACCACCCGCTCGCCTTGCGCGATGCTTGTGGAGATGTCGCGCAGCACATGTATCGCGCCGTACCATTTATTCACCCGGTCCAGGACGATAGCGGGCTGGCCGGCGCCGCTGGGGCTGGTCTGCGCCGATTGCCCTGGGATCGCTCCGGCTTCGCTCATTGATTGATCCTCACCGCCGTTTCGCCGCACCAAATTCGCGCTCGAGCCCGCGGCTATAGCGCGCCATTGCATAGCAGAAGCAGAAATAGACGAACGCCAGAATGAGATACACCTCGCTGGAGAATCCTTGCCACGCCGGCTCGCTGAGCACCAGCTTGCCCGCGCTTAGGAAATCGAAGATGCCGATGATCAGCACCAGGCTGGTGTCCTTGAAAAACCCAATGAACGTGTTCACCAGCGGCGGGATCACCAGTCGCAGCGCTTGCGGCAGGATGATTAGCCTCGTCTTCTGCCAGTAGCGTAACCCGAGCGCATCGGCGGCTTCGTATTGGCCCGTCGGCACGGCTTGCAAGCCACCCCGTACCACTTCGGCAAGATAGGCAGCCGCAAATAGAATGATGGCGATTTGCGCCCGCAGGAGTTTGTCGATGTTGACTCCCTCCGGCATGAATAACGGGAACATGACGCTCGCCATGAATAGCACGCTGATCAGCGGCACGCCCCGGATCAGCTCGACATAGCCGATGCAAAGCGCGCGGACCGCGGGCAAATTTCTCGAACGCCGGCCGAGAGCCACTAAAATCGAGAGCGGAAAGGCCACAGCCAAACCAAAGGTCGCCAGTATCAAGGTAATCGGCAGGCCGCCCCAGCTATCTTGCGGTACGTAGGGCAGGCCAAAGACGCCGCCCCACATCAGGATGCCGATGATTGCCAGCACCACAAGCCAGATCAGCAGCAATTCGCGCCGCCAGAATTGGCGCAATGCGGATATGCCATACAAGGCGAGAAACAACACTACGCAAACCGCCGGGCGCCACTGCTGATCGTAAGTGTAGCGTCCGAACAGAATGAAACGGAATCTGTCACCAATAACCGCCCAGCAAGCCCCGATCCCTTTTGCTGTTCGGCAGGACGCCGTATCCGGCACACCCTCGGCGTTATAAGGCACGCTCCAGACGGCGTTCACGAATGCCCAGTCGAAAAAAGCAACGGCCCAACGTGCCAGCACATAACCGAGCGCTAGCGTGATTGCGGTGGACCACCAGGACGCGAACAGATTGCGCCGGATCCACGGCCAGGGCCCAAGCACGGCCGCGGGCGGTCGCTCGCGCGCCACCGCTCCGACTGCTGTGGTTCCAGCAACCGAAGGAACGGGGTCGATCTGGGCGCTTTTCATCCCTAGCGCTCGATCAGGGCGATGCGTGCGTTATACCAATTCATGAATAGGCTGATCGATAGACTGATCGTTAGATAGACGGCCATGATGATCGCAATCCCCTCGATTGCCTGCCCGGTCTGGTTCAGGGTGGTGTCGGCAATCGAGACGATATCTTGATAGCCTATAGCAACGGCCAAGCTGCTATTCTTCGTCAGGTTCAAGTACTGGCTGGTCATCGGCGGAACGATCACCCGCAACGCTTGCGGCAAAACGATCCGCCGTAAGGTTACGCCCCGATGCAAGCCCAGAGCCGCGGCAGCTTCCCACTGGCCGGCGGGCACCGCCTCTATTCCCGAGCGAACAATCTCGGCGATGTAGGCCGCCGTATAAAGCACAAGCCCGGCCAGCAGCGCGGTATATTCCGGGCTAACCGTAAGGCCGCCCGTAAAGTTGAACCCGCGCAATATTGGCTTTTCAAGCGTGAACGGTGCGCCGAGCGCCGCCCACACGATCGCTGGAACAACGACTAACAGGATCAGCGCAACCGGCCAGGCCGGAGACCGTACTCCGGTTGCTTCCTGTCGCTTGGTGCACCAGCGGTCCCAAAGCAAGGTGCCGATAATGCCCACTCCAAATGCAAGCAGAACCCAATCATAGGCCGCTTCCCAAGCAAAGGCGGGGAACTTGATCCCGCGATTGGAGAGATACACCCAATCGCCGAAATGGATCGACTGGCGCGGGGGAGGCAAGCCTTGCAGCAATGCGTACCAGAACAACAGTTGCAGAAGTAACGGGATGTCCCGCAGCACCTCAAC
>JAFAHH010000914.1 GCA_019237355.1 Acetobacteraceae bacterium
CCCGTGGCCTTGGTCGTGATACATCGCAACGACAATATCGAAATCGCCGCGCCCGGCCCGGTAGAACAGCGTATCCGCCGGCAATGGCCCCTCCACGCGCCAACCGCGCGCCTGCAAGGCCTGCACTGCGGGCGCGATCTTCGTCTCCTCATCGCCCCGGCCAAACAGCCCGCCCTCGCCCGCATGGGGATTGATGGCGCAAACCGCAATCAGTGGGTCGGGCGCCCCTGCCCGCACCATGACCATATGCCCGCTCAATCGTCCGCTGCACCAGCGGCGGATCGATCCGCTCGATGGCATCGATCAGCCCGATATGGGTGGTGACATGGATCACCCGCAGCTTCGGGGTCATCAGCATCATCGAGACTTCCGGCACGTTGGTACGCGGCGTATAAGGCCGGGTGCGCTTATGCGTGATCCCACGGGCGGCGAGCAGATCGCGGACGGCAAAGCTTCTATAGGCCGAGCCGTTATCGCTCATAAGGCGCTCGACCTTGACGCCGTGTCGCGCGAACCAGGCGAGGGCGCGGCGGGTGAAGGCGACCGCACTCTCCTTGCTTTCATTGCCAAGCACTTCGGTGTACGCGAGGCGGCTGGCATCGTCGATCGCCACATGCAAGAATTCCCAGCCGGTGCCGCGCTTATTGCTCTGTCCGGTGCGGTCACCGCTGATGCGATGGCCGACGCCATCGATGCGGCCGAGCTTCTTAATATCGACGTGGATCAGCTCACCCGGACGCTCACGCTCATACCGGACGACCGGCGGGCGCGGATCGAGGGCGCGCAGCCGGCCGAGCCCATGACGGCGCAGCACCACCCCGACGGTGGAGAGCGGCCGCCCGAGGCGACGCGCCATGGCCGGGGCGGTGCGACGCTGATGGCGCAGCGCAACGACCTCGGCTTCGGCCGGCTCGCTGAGCTTACCCGGGCTGCGCCGGGGCCGCGAGGGCCGATCCAGCAAGCCCGTTTCACCTAACGCGCGTAGCGATCACGCCACTTGCGGACCGTTCGGGCGGTGATTCCATGAGCCTCGGCGACCGCCGCGACGGTCCAGCCACCGGCCAAGCGTTGCACGATCAGCATTCGACTAAGCGGTGTAGTACGGGCATTGTGATGAATGTCCATCCGGGGCTCCGGGCAGGGGTTGCGTGTGTGGCAACCACAGCCTCTCACCCCGGCTCCGGAGGGACAACCTCCGTAGCAGGGACATCTAAGAGCGACGCAGTCCCGATGATGCTCGCAAACAACCCGTATAATTAGACAGTTTCGGGCTGTACAAGCAGCCTGTAACGGGTCTGGGTCAGGAGCATGTCCACCTGGCGGAACATGTCTAAGAATCTGCTGCGAGCCGATGCCCGCCTCTGACCGGGTCCTCACGGCGCGAGCACGATGGGAATCCAGAGACGCTTGGGGTTCCACCAAGCGGGATCGGCTCTGCTGACCAGTGATCACGCCATTGGCTGCGGATTAAAAGCCGCGGCACTCTTTCTGCTTCTCGCCGCCGCCTCGGCTGCGTCAAAAGATCCTTCGCCGCATTCTCCGGGTTTCCCACAGGCGGCCAGCCCCCAGCACGCCGCAGCCGCCGGAAAGAAGCCAGAAATCACCAGGCGCGAGGTACCAAACGCTCCGGCGAGTGCGGATCAATCCCCCCAAGCGAAAACGCTTCAAGATTTAATCGCAGGCATTGAAGCCGATCGTCGGGTGCGCGAGTATCATTTGTTGGCCCGCCCCCTCCCGCGCGAGCGCAAGAAGCAGCCTGCATCTGCTTCAGCGGGAAACGGGGCGGCATCGCCGCATTTAAGCCGGCTCACGGCGCCACTAGGTGGCCCGGTGGTCCAGCGCTGGGGCGAAACGACGGATGCGGGCCCCGCAAGTGGCATTTCCTACGAGGCGGCTCCGAGCGCCTCAGTCGTGTCGCCATGCTCCGGAAGGGTAGCCTTCGCAGGACCGTTCCGAAGCTACAGGCGCCTCCTAATCCTCGAATGTGGCCATGGTTACGACGCGGTGCTGGCCGGGCTCGACCGTCTCATCGTCCGCCCTGGAGTCACGGTTCAGGCGAAGGAGCCCGTTGGGATCATGCCTCCTCAGGACCCGCATCGGCCAAGCGAGCACCACCGTCTCTATTTTGAGTTGCGGCGGGACGGGAGACCGATTGACCCGGGGCCCATTTTGCTGGGCAAAGGCTAACCAATGGTCAGCTTGATGTAACGGTTCATCAACTCACACAGGCTTAAAGAATTCAGGGCTGGACGGCCCCGGTCACAATCAAGATATATAGCGTGAGAACGAAGGGCGCCCGGAAGGGGCGCGAGAGGATGTAGCGTATGAATTTCCGCTCCCGTCGTCTGAAAACCGGTTTGCTGCTGGGTGCCGCCTTCATGGCGGGTGCTGCGCTGGGTCCCGCTTCCAGCTTGATTGGCCGGCACCTCGGCATGCAAGCTTTCGCCGAGGAAAGTAGTAGCACTAGCGCAGATACATACAGGTTGCTGAACCTGTTCGGCGATGTTTTCGACCGGGTCCGTGCCGAGTATGTCGAGCCCGTTAAGGACCGAGACCTCATCGAGAATGCCATCAATGGCATGCTTACCGGCCTCGACCCGCACTCGAGCTACATGAACTCGAAGGCGTTTCGGGACATGCAGGTCCAGACAAGGGGCGAGTTCGGCGGACTTGGCATCGAGGTCACGCAAGAAAACGGATTTGTGAAGGTCATCAGCCCAATTGACGACACGCCGGCGAGCCGGGCCGGGGTCAAAGCAGGCGACCTTATTGTGGCGCTCGACGGCAAGACCCTGCAGGGGCTGAGCCTGAACGAGGCGGTCGACAGGATGCGTGGCCCCCCAAACAGCAAGATTCAGCTCACGATCCGGCGGGAAGGAACCGATCAGCCGATACAGCTCAATCTGCAACGAGAAGTGATTCACATCCAGGTGGTCCGGCAGCGGCTGGAGCCTGGGGATATTGGGTATCTGCGGCTCACCAGCTTCAATGAGCAAACGGATGCTGCTCTCCGCCGGGCAATTCAGACGCTCAAGAGCCAATCAGGCGGACATCTTCGCGCGCTCGTTCTGGACCTTCGCAACAACCCTGGCGGATTGCTCGACCAAGCGGTCGCAGTTTCTAACGATTTTCTGGATCGGGGTGAAATCGTATCCACCCGCGCCCGCCATTCTGAAGATAGCCAGCGCTGGGATGCC
>JAFAHH010000233.1 GCA_019237355.1 Acetobacteraceae bacterium
ACCGAACAGACCGGCAGCGACTGGACGTTCAAGAGCATCGCCTTCAACAGCTGCTATTTCACTTCGATCTCGCCGAGCAACGTCGCGCTCGACGACTCGCCGACGGCGACGTTCAGCGGCGTCTGCCTCGATGTGGAGCCGACGACATAATGCCCGACGATCAGACAGCGGCGCCTGCGCCGCAGCGGGTCGAACGGACCGGCCTGGCGCTGGTTCACGAAGGCGAGCGGATTTATCCGGCCGAGGGGTCGGCGGCTGTGCTCAGCGGATTGGGCCCAACCGTGGTCAACTATTACTTTCCGGTCGAGATCGAAATCATTGGCGCCCGCATGGAGGCGCTGCTGGAGGAAGTATACGGCGCGCTCCGCCTGCATTTCGAAGCGCTCGTGTCATAGGTGGCGGGTAGGGCCGGATGCGCGCAGCCGAACAAAACCCAAAGGACCGGGAGGTGGGGCCGCGAGGCCTCACCTTTCCGATCAAGCTGCGCTGCACGTCGGTGACCGATCTGCTGTCGGAGCCAGGACTCGAAGCCGGTCTGGCGCGCGCACTCGGCCGCGCCTTCGCGCGTGCCCGCTCCGCACTGCCGGCCCCGGTCGCCGTTGGCGGCGGCGTCGCGCTGCAGCCGCCCTATCTGACCGGCAGCGCCCTCGCTAATGATCAGGCGAGCGCCCTCCTCGTCCGGGTCCGGCGCGCGATCTACACCGCCGCCCGCGCGCAGTCGCTGCCAATACCAGCCGCCTCAGCTACCGGGCTCCATGCACGACACCCAAAGCCAACCGAAGCCGAGATCCGCCCGCCCGCGGCAGTTGCCGAGCGCTTCGATCCCAGTCGGTTCGATCCGGAAACAGGCTCATACGAAGTTTCTTCGTACGATAGGCGCGGCAGGCATATTGCCGTCACTGCGCGGACGAGTGCTAGGTCTAGGCCGAGACCAGGCCAGATGGCGCCTGCACTCGGGCCCGCGATACCCGACGAAGTGATCGACAAGGAGCCACCCTTTGAAGGCGCCCTGGTCGTGCAGCTTCCTGGCAACCTTTACGTCAAGGTTCGCTCGCATCGCTACCTGACGACACCAAATATCGGCCATGCGGTCACTTGGGGTTACTTGCTCTTCGGCCCCACCGCTTGGGTCATTACAGCGCACGCAGAACCCTCGGGCGCAATACTTTATTACGTTGCCGCCCTAGAGGGACCATTGACCGCAGCCGACCTTCGCGTGGTTCCATTAGATCCGGCGACAAAGCGCCCTCCTGGGGTTACGGGGGTATTTTTTCCCAGTAACTTACTGGTGACCTTGCCAGGCGGCTACGCGGTCCAAGCCGTATTTACGTCAGACGGAGGACATTTTGCTCCCTCTGCGAAAGCCTATGCCGCTTTTGGCGAGAGAGTGGAAGCTGCCAGCAAGGGCCCACAGACTCCGTTCGAGTCGAGTGTGGTGCGTGCGGCTGTGTTCCGTATTATCGATGCCTTACTGGCAAGCGGTAGCGACGATGACTTGGAGAAGGCCGCCGACAACCTGGCCGAGCTTAGCGAGGCTGCGTTCTCTCTGCTCGATGCCGAGACCCGCATCCGGTATCTGACGGCTCTGGTGAAGGCTTGGACAAACGAGCCGCAAGAAAAGGCGATAGTCGAAATTTTCAAAAGCGTTGGCGGCAGAGAGGAACTCAACCAAATCAAGAAGAAACTCATCGAGGCGAACATCTGGAATCAGCTATTTGATGATCTTGACAGCGAATTGTGGTCATTGTTGATCGCAATCGGCCGGAAGTTCGGTGACTCTGCATCTTTCAGTCTGGCATCACTCGGACAGCTGCTGCTCGAAGCGAACTTGATTCAACCGCTTCCCGGGGTTCGTTTAAACGAAAAAGGTGAGCCGGAGCTTTCGAGTGAAATCTTTGCAGAGGCTTATGACGCTGCACGCAGCTTTGTAAACAAGGTCAAGGATTTCCTCGAAAGCCTATGGATGTTTATAGCACACCCGGACAAGTTGATCGATTCGATTGGCCAGCTTACAAAGATGATTGTGACTGTGGAATTGGCCCTGGTGGGCTACGAGCCAGCGATAAAGGCGGTCAAAGAGGCCATTGCGGGTATTGCCCAGCAGGCGCTGTGGGCACTGAAAGGCG
>JAFAHH010000692.1 GCA_019237355.1 Acetobacteraceae bacterium
CTACGCGCTGAACGAAGCACGCAAGCGCAGTGCCGGCGCCGTCATTAGCCCGGACGCCGCCGCTTCATCCTGATCCCCGCACCTCGGCCGGATCCTGGCCGGCTTGGCTCGCTCCCTCGGTTGCCAGTTCGACCTGTGCTTCGGCGACGAGATCGCTGACCGCTTCTCCCATCTCTGCAACGCGTTCACGGCCTAACTCATACGCGATCAGCCCTTGCTTAACCGCTCCTTTCGCGAGCGGCCGGCCCCAACGGTAGAGCGCTGGCCGCCAGAGGGGCGTGAACAATGCAACCGCCAAACTGATGGCCACACCGGTAACCAAGCCGCTTGCGTAATTGCGTGCCATGAGCCGCGTATCTCCCGTTAGTGCGTGATGGCTTGAGGCGGACTCGTCAGAAAGCGCAAATCGCGCATTCGAAAGAAACTCTAGTGCGCTTCCACGTTGGGTGGAAGCGCACTAGCTTTTTTGCGAGCATCCTCGGTACCCATCGCGCCAGCGCGATGGGTACCCGGTCACGCGCTCCTGGAACCGCAAGCGTTTCCAGTCAAGCGCGATCTGCTTAGAGGCTGCGGAAAAAGCGCTGAAGTCGGTCGTTCGTAAAGCAACGAAACGAGGCCAGGGGCTTTGCCCCTGGACCCCAGCAAAGGCAGAGCCTTTGCAATCCAATCACTTAGGGGATGAGGTCTAGGGCCTTTCGGCCCCGTCATGCTCCCCGCATGACGGGTCCAGGGCAGAGCCCTGGCCTTCCTTTCTCAGCAGACTGCTAGAGCATGATGGCTTCAACCTGAAGTCATTATGCCTGGTGCCTGCGCGAAGTTGTGAAACGCTGCGAGTTCGGGCAGGTTCGAGAAAGCATTCTGCATCGGCGAACGCGAGGAATCCTGCAGCAGTGAGCGATCTGCCGCTTGCCTTTATAGACCACGAGTTACCCCATCGTATCCGTCTGCGGTTGTTGTCGCGCCGTGGCGATGCCGGTTTTTTCGCGAATGCGGTCCAGCGTTTGAGCGCGTTGCCCGGGATTGCGAGCGCGCAGGCTAACCCGCGGACAGGCAGCCTGCTTATCTACCGTGAGCCCACACTGCAAAACCTGGCCGAAATCGCGCGAGCTCAAGACCTATTCGAAATTCGCCGCGCGCCATCGCCCAAGGAGAATCCGGTGGGCCTACCCAGGAAATCACGACATTCGGCGGCGCCAAACCCGCTCAAAATTGCTGCGGCCGGGATGGCGGGGCTGGGCGCGGTTCAGCTCGTACGGGGGCCGATTGCCGGAGATGCTGCCGAGGTCTTTTGGCAGGCGTATCAGGTAAGCCGTAATTTGCACCGACCCGTGCTCGCTACCGGACTGGTTTGCATTGGCCTCGTTCAACTCGCCCGTGGCCAGGTTCTTGGCTCTGCCACCTCTTTGTTTTACCGTGCGCTGAACGCGCAAGCGATGGCAGCTCAGCCTAAAGACGCTTGGCCCCAGAGAACTGAGGATGGCTCTGTTCGGTGAATAAATAATCGGACCGGGTAAACTGTAAAGCGACTGCGGTTGTTTCCTGTCGCTATCATTTCGCCAAAATTCGGCTTCGAAGATTGCTGCGTTGTCGGGCAGTCTCATAGGAATCATTGCCTTTTCGGCCTGGTATCGATTCTGCAAGTGATTTTCGCGTTGTTAAGGAAAGTGTGGTCGATCGGGACCTTCAAGCGAGCCTTGAGGTCGGGAAGAATGTGAAACACTCTGCTGCTATCTGCTGGCGTTCCGGATACGAAATCGACGGTAAGCCGCCTAAGAATCCAGGCCAGCATATCTGCCGCTTGGAGGGGTAGGAAGGTCTTCTCATCTCGCCAATCCGGAGGACGGCCCATCCGGCGTCTAAACGGCCGCTACGGAGTCTTTTCATCAATTTGTTGGCGGGCGCTCCAATTCGCTTTTCCAGTCAGTCTCGAACAGCTTCCATTCAGAAGCCGAGGATATGAATCCCGCCAACACGAAGATTGGCGGTTGTTTGCTATCATCTATGCGGGCTTGCAAACTCACGACGTGCTTCCTTGAATCAAAACAGGTCTAATGCACCGCCCCCGCGGCTTGCGTTTTCGCCTTGGTCGGGGAGAACAGGAAAGCGAGCGGCACCAAACAAAACGCGGCGATTGCGCAATACCCGAAAACATCCATATACGCTAGGAAAGCTGCGTGGCTAGTCAGCTCCGGCGTGGGGCGGATTAAGCTGTGCGGTAGGTGTGGTTCCGTTGCGGCCGGCGAAGGACACGTTTTGGGAAGCCGCGGCGGCGAGCCGACGCTCCAACCTCCGGTGCTGCCGAAGCGCGACGGCTTGGGGCGGAAAGCTTCATCGCGCTCGCAAAGATAAAGCCCTAGAGATAAGGGTTCCATGTGAAGCCATTATCCTCGAGCGTCGAGCAATCGAGACCGCACTCATGCAGTTAGCCCGCAGAATGCGTTTCCGGCTTTCGGATCATGAATCCCGGCGCGTCAAGGTTGAAATTGCTATTTGGTCCAGGCGATCGCTGTTCATTCTCGGCGGCATCGTCGTCGGCGCGGCCGCGGTGGGGATGGCGGTGCTCGCGGATGTTGCGCAACACGCATTCCATGCGTTGGCAGTGCGTTGGCCAAGAGCACCGCTTGCGATCACCCCGGTCGGATTTGCGCTGGCCGTATACGTGACCCGTCGTTTTTTTCGCAATTCTGAAGGAAGCGGCATTCCGCAAGCGATCGCGGCCCGCCAGCTCGCCGATCAGGCGGCTCGGGCGCGGCTTGTCTCAATACGACTAGCGATTGGCAAGGTGCTTGTGACCGTGTTTGGGTTACTTTGCGGCGCTTCGGCCGGCCGCGAGGGGCCCACCGTGCAGGTGGGCGCTTCAGTCATGTTCGCGGTCGGCAAGCTCTCTCCGCGCCGGCAACCCGGCCTAATCCTAGCGGGAGCATCCGCCGGTGTGGCAGCCGCCTTCAACACTCCGCTTGCGGGTATCGTTTTTGGTATCGAAGAAATGAGCCGCTCGTTCGAAGCTCGGGCAAGCGGGCTGATAATTGCCGGGATCATCGCCGCCGGTCTCGCGTCTCGCTCTCTCGTCGGTGAGTATACTTACTTCGGCACCTCGTCGGCGACGATCCAAGGCGGACTTGGCTGGCTTGCTGTTCTTATCTGCGGCGTAGCCGGGGGTGTGTTCGGGGGTGTCTTCAGCCGCATCCTCATCGAGGTCGGGCGCGGGCTTCCGGGAACAGCGGGCCGAGCGATCCGCCGTTACCCGGTTGGCTTCGCCGCGATTTGCGGGCTCGGCGTCGCTCTGTGCGGGCTTGTTCCAGGAGTAACCGTCTATGGCACGGGGTATGATCAGGCCCGTGCCATGCTGGAATCCGGAGTGCTTACCTCGCCATGGTTCGGGATACTGAAGCTGGTGGCGACTATATTTACTTCTATAAGCGGAATCCCGGGCGGCATCTTCTCGCCTTCCCTGGCCGTAGGAGCCGGGATCGGCGCCAATATTGCTGCTTTTCTTCCAGGAGTTTCCTTCAGCGCAATCGTAATACTCGGCATGGTTTCATATTTCGCGGGTGTTGTCCAAGCACCCATCACGGCCTTCACGATTGTCACCGAGATGACCAATGACCACACAATGGTCGTGCCTCTCATGACTGCTGCGCTCATTGGGCACGCCGTCTCTCGTCTGGTTTGCCACGAAGGCGTCTATCATGCGTTATCGAAGAACTATCTGCGAAGTCCAGCGAGACCGTAGAGTGTGCACCGATTTGCTGCCGCGCTCAGGCCCAAATGGCAAGACAGAGTGGTCAGATGCCGAACGTGAATCGCTCCGACGTGATCAATCTGTTGGGCCGCTCGCAACTATTCCGTGAACTTGACCGCGCATCCCTGGAAATCGTGTTCGAGGCGGCAGCCGTGCGAGGTGCGGCCCCGGACGCGGTTTTGTTCCGTCAAGGCGATCCACCGTCGCAGCTTTTCGTTCTTACCAATGGTCAGGTGAAGGTCGCTCAAGTCAACCACGGCGGCGCCCCACTCACAATCCGCTTCATGGAACCCGGTGACGTGATCGGATGCGTGGCGGTTTTCCGGGGAGTTTGTTACCCGGCAACTGCGATCGCGATCGCGCCAAGCACCGCCTTGGCGTGGCCGAGCTCGAGAATTGCCGAGCTGATGGAACAATTTCCACAGATCGGAAAAAACGCGCTGAACCTGGTGGGCAGCCGTGCCCAGGAAATGCTGCATCGCCTGCGCGAGATGGCGACCGAACCGGTGAATGCACGAGTCGCGGCCGCATTACTCCGGCTCTGCCGCCAAGCTGGCCGGATCGAGGGAAAGGACACCGTTTTGGCTGTCTCGCGCCAGGACATTGCGGAAATGGCTGGAACGAATCTCTACTCAGTAAGCCGGGCGCTGAGCCGATGGGATGAGCAGGGCATCCTGGAAGCCAGACGGCAGCTTATCAAAGTGCGAGACAAGGATCGGTTACGCCGTTTATCCGCGAAGCAATAGGAAGCCTAATTTGCAAAAAAGCAAGGAACAAACGGCGAGCTTGAGTAAGAGGTGACTTTGAACGAGCGAGCTTACCGGGAGGAGGTTCCGTATGGCTGAAGCACTCAGTGACAAGGCAATCGAGATCGTAAAAAAAACCGTGCCCGCACTTGAGTCAGCCGGCACGGCTGTAACGGATCGAATGTACCAGCTTTTATTCAGAAACGAGGAAATCCGGGATCTCTTTAACCAATCGCACCATGGCGAATCTGGTTCCCAATCGAAGGCCCTTACCGCCGCGGTCATCGCGTATGCGCGCAATATCGACAACCTCGGCGTACTAGGCACGCGGGTTGAGCGCATTACCCAAAAGCATGTCGGGCTGCATATATTGCCCGAGCATTACCACTTTGTGGCCGAGGCGCTGCTCGGCGCCATCAAGGACGTGATGGGCGCGGCTGCGACGGATGAAGTGCTGAAGGCCTGGGGCGAGGCCTATTGGTTCCTTGCCGACCTGCTGATCGCCCGGGAGGCGATCATCTATAGCCGGCTTGCGGCGGCGGATGGCGGCTGGAACGGCTGGCGTGACTTCGGGATTGAGAGTGTCGCGCCGGAAAGTGACGTCATCCGCTCCTTCATTCTCGTACCCGCCGATGGCCGCCATGTCATGCGGCACCGCCCGGGCCAGTATCTCACCTTTGCTTTCGATCAAGTTCCAGGCGCTGGACGGCTGAAGCGGAACTATTCGATCTCATCCGGGCCGGAAAGCCGTGCTTATCGGATCAGCGTGAAGCGTGAAGCCCGGCCGGGGGTGCGCCCGGGCTTGGTTTCGAATTGGTTGCACGACCATGCCCGGCCCGGGACGGTGCTCAAAGTGGCGCCTCCAGCCGGCGAGTTTTATCTCGATGAAAAAGACGATAGCCCGGTGTTGCTGCTCAGCGGGGGCGTCGGCCTCACGCCGATGATGAGCATGCTGGAAGCGATTGTGCGGTCCGGCAGCGGCCGGCCGGCCTGGTACATTCATGGGGCCGAGCATGGCCGGGTGCATGCCATGGGGGTGCATACGAAGCAGCTCGCTTCCCAGGCTCGGAATGTGACGGTGCGGACGTTCTATAATGTGCCGGGTCCGGCCGATATCGCCGGGCAGCATTATGATGAGCGCGGGTTGATCACCGCCGAGTGGCTCCGCCGCAACACGCCGCTGGACGATGCGGTCTCCTATATCTGCGGCCCCAGGCCATTTTTGCGGGCGATGGTGGGTGGCCTGGCCCGGACAGGGGTCGCGCTGAACCGAATTCGCTACGAGTTTTTTGGCCCAGCGGATGAGCTGCTCGCCGCATAATCCCGCAAGGCCGCCGCAAGCTCGTGCGCTCCGGCGAAGTGAATGTCGGGGGCGGCATGTTCGGCCCCGCCATCATGTTCTGCGTCGCCCACGAGCGCCGCGGTGATCCCGGCCGCGCGGGCCGTCTGCATGTCGAGGGCGGTGTCCCCTAAATACCAGACATTGGGACCCGGCGCAGACCCCATCTTTTCGAGCGCAAGCAGAATGGGGGCTGGGTCGGGCTTGTCCGCGGAGGCATCGCCAGCGCCGACCACCGCCCGGAAATGGCTTGCCCAGCCTAGATGGGCCACTTCGGCACGCAGGAACTGGCCCGTTTTGTTCGAGACCACCGCCTGGGGCAAATACGATCCGGCCGCTAATGCGTCGATGGCGCCGGGCATGGGGGTCACGTGATCGAGGTGCTGCGCCGCCAGGGCAGCATAGAAAAGATCGCGCGCACGCTGCCATTCAGCGCCGAAAATCTTGGGGAAACTCTCGCGGAGGGATTCGCGGACGCGCCGCTTGGTTTGGTCGGCCGTCCATGGCGGCAGGGCGAACGCCGCGAACGCCGCATTCAGCGCCGCGGCGACCCCAGCCCATCCATCCACCAGGGTGTTATCCCAGTCGTAAATCAGGACAGCGGGCGGGTTTCTCATCCAGGCTGGGTCCCGACATGACGCGCAAACAGCTCGAACAGGTGCCGTGTCACTGGCCCGGTAATGCCTTCGCCCACCGGGAAATTATCGAGCTGCACGACCGGCTTCACAAAACTGGTGGCCCCCGTCAGGAAAATCTCAGACGCGGAGTAGAGTTCGGCTTTGGAGAAGGCCCGTTCCTCGAAATCAATCCCCGCATCCCGGAGCAGCGCGGCTAATGCCTCCCGTGTGCAGCCGGGTAGGATCGCGTGGTCCAGAGGACGGGTTCGCAAAGCGCCACTTTGATCGACCATCCAGACAGTCGTAGCCGCTCCCTCGGTCACCATTTCATCTCGATCGATCAGAATTGCTTCGGCGGCCCCTTGGGTGCGGGCGGCCTGCCGGGCCAGCACATTGGGAAGCAGGCCCGTAGCTTTGATATCGCACCGCCCCCAGCGGTGATCGGGGTAGGTGATGGCCCGAACCGCCCATGCATCTGGGGTCGCGGGGTAAGCAGGAAGGCGCTTGGCGCTCACGACAAGCGTCGGCCGGGTGGGTTGGGTCGGAAACGCGTGGTCTCGCCGGGCCACTCCCCGGCTGATCTGGATATAAAGCAGCCCATGGGTGAGCCGGTTCCGCGCCGCTACTTCCCGGAGCACCTGCCGAAGCCCTTGCGGGCTAATCGGGCAGGTGAGGGAAATCTCCCTGAGCGACCGTTCGAGCCGGCCCAAATGCCCCTGCTCGTCAATGAACCGGGCATTATAGAAATGCACCACCTCGTAGATGGAGTCGGCGAACTGGACGGCCCGGTCTTCGATGTTTACGACTGCCGCGCGCTGGGGAAGGTAGCGGCCGTTTACATAAGCGACGCGACTCATATTGAGGCGATTCATCACAGCCGGCGCTGACCGGGCAAGCGACAAATCGTAGAGCGGGATGACTTTAGATAAAAGTCATCCCGCTCTTGGAACTTTGTTTCCGGGTGCGATTTAGGCTTTCCCACGATCGGGACCCCAATTCCGGGTCCCGTTTTGCGCGCAACATGGGGCCCGGTGCTTGCGAATTGGGAACCCGAGTCCGCCTCAAGCCATTGCGCTCTAGCCCTGCCCGGGCCTGTTTTGCAGGCCAGCGTTGATGTAAGCCTATTACACATGACTTGCCCAGGCGAAAGCGGGTCCCGGTCCCGTGGCACGTATCATCATGGCAATCTACGGGAGGCGCTGATCGAAGCGGCGCTGAGCTTTATTCTCGAGCGCGGCCCGGCCGGATTTGCCTTTGCCGAAATCGCCCGGGCTGTCGGTGTGAGCCCAGCGGCGCCATACCGCCATTTTCGCGACCGCAATGCGTTAATTGCCGAGATCGCCCGGCGCGGCTACGAGCGATTTGCTGCGGAGCTCGAACGTGCCTGGAACGGCGGGCGACCTGATCCGGTCATCGCCATCGAAAACTGCGGCAAGGCTTACCTCGCCTTTGCCCGGCGGGAGCCCGCCTCTTATGCGGCCATGTTCCAAACGGGGTTCCCCCTCGAACAAGAACCGGCGCTGATGCTGGCGGCTGACCGGGCATTTGCGGTGATCCGGGCGGCGGCGAACGCCGCGTGTGATGCGGTGCGGCCTGGCACGATTAGGCCGCCGCCGTTGATGGTCGCGCTCCATATCTGGGCTCTCTCGCATGGAATCGCGTCACTGTTTGTGGGGGGGCCAGATGGCGCCCGCCGCAAGATCCCGATGTCGCCGGAGGACCTACTCGAGGCGGGTCTGCTTATCTATTTGCAATCGCTCGGACTGCGCGCCGGCATCGCAAAGTAACGCAATTGTGCTTGGCGGAAAACTTGCTGGGGAGCTACGTCGGCCGATGTAAAGGCCGTTAACATCGAGGTCTCCGAATGGTCCTTGTGCAACGAATGGATGAGCTGGGCCGGGCAGCTTGGGTTGCCGCCACCATCATGGGTTTTTGGCTGTTCTGGCCGCTGGGGGTGGCCATTCTGATGTTCCTAGCTTGGAGTGGACGCATGCGCGCATTCAGGATGCAACCTAGCCGTTGGAACAAGTACAGCGCGTGGGCTCCGCCGTTTGGCTCGGTTTGGGGCGGGCGGTTCCAGTATTCGGCGCCGAGCGGCAATCAAGCGTTCGATGAATACCGGGCCGAAACCTTGCGGCGTCTCGAAGAAGAGCAGCGGGAGTTCGTCGAATATCTCGAGCGCTTGCGGCGCGCGAAAGACAAAGAGGAGTTCGATCAGTTCATGGCGGAACGCCGCCGGCGGGGGCAGTCTTCCGACCAAGTCGAAATCTCTTAACCAGGTATGCTGGGCGGGGCGCGGACACGTTGAGAAAGGTAACGGGGCCGCGCTCAAATCGCAATAAAGGTGGCTTCACGCGCCGAGCCGTAGGCCGCGCTTTCGCAGGTCTCCTTGTTGCCGGCCGGGCCCGGGCCGGTGCGCCGGTACGGGTCGGATCGAAAGATGACACCGAAGGCGCCTTGCTCGGTAACCTAATTCTCTTCGCGCTCCGCCGGGCCGGGATCCCGGTGGAAGATCGACTTGGCCTGGGGCCGACGCGAATCATTCGCACCGCCCTCATCGAGGGCGCAATCGACATCTATCCGGAGTACACCGGTAACAGCGCATTCTTCTTCAACCTCCAAACCGACCCGGTGTGGCGGGATTTGCAAGCCGGTTACGAGCGCGCCCGCAGCCTTGATTTGCAACGAAACCGCTTGGTCTGGCTACCGCCCGCTCCGGCCAACAACACCTGGGCGATTGCGCTGCGCCAGGCTTTCGCCGCTCAGAATGGGCTCGCGACCATGGCCGACTTCGCCCGATGGGTGAATAGCGGCGGCAAGCTTCTCCTTGCGGCCTCGGCCGAGTTCGTAGAAAGCCCGGCGGCATTACCGACGTTCGAGGCGGTCTATGGATTTCGGCTCACTGCGTCGCAGATTATTTCCCTGGCAGGTGGCAACACGGCCGCGACCCTCCGCGCCGCCGCGGAAGGCATATCAGGCGTCAATGCAGCCATGGCCTACTCGACCGACGGGGCGCTGGCGGCGCTGAACATGGTCATTTTGTCGGATACGAAGAAGGCGCAGGTCGTCTATGCCCCCGCACCAGTGGCTCGCCAAGCAGTTTTGGATGCCTATCCTAGCGCCGCTAATTTGCTAGCGGCCGTGTTCCGTGGGCTGGATACGGTCACATTGCAACGCCTGAATGCCCGGATCGCTGTCGACGGCGAGGAAGCAGGGCAAGTCGCCAGGGCTTTTCTCAAAGAAAAAGGACTGGCTTGAGCCGCACGCGAGCAGGGGGGTCATGGTCGGTGGTTTTGCAACCAACGCAAGTAATCCTCGAAGAGCGCCTCGCGCCGTTGCTCCCGGCGCCAATTCTCATATTCCCTGAACAGCTTCTCACGCTGCTCCGAGGCCAGGTTCCCTGGCGGACTGACCGGATTCTGGGCGATCGCCTGGGATGCGGTTTCCGGCACAAATCTCGTCCAGCCCGGCGGTTCTAGGGCGGTAGGCGAAATGCGAACAAACTGGGCCGCGAACAGCGAGAGAGCGCGATGGGCCGGACTACCCAAGGGCCAATTGTAAACCGCAAGGAGCATCGGCACCGCAATCGTAGGAACGGGAGAACCGATGCCCGCCTCTCCCTCTCCGATCAGTAACGGATAATCCTGGATGCTGAGCTGGGCCGGTAAATAGGTTCGTGAAAGCCCGGGGGTCAGCCGCAATGGCAGGAATTGCACCCCGTCTTGCTGGCGGTTCAGGTCAGAAAACATCCTCTCGGGCACGGTCCCGGCATAGACGATAGCGGCGAGTTCACGGCGCAATAGCCTCCGCAACGCCTCGGAATGGCCCATCAGCAAAGGCTCGACGGGCAACCCGAGCAGGCTGAACAACTGCGAGCCGGTCACATAAGAAACGCTGTCCTGCGGCCCGAAGCTAACCCTCTGGCCCGCGAGCTGCCCCACACTCGCGATCCTCTGTTGAGCCAAGACCTGCACTGGCGCGCTATAGAGCTGACCGATGTAACGAAGAGATCCCGCAGCTTCAGGCTGCGCCCGTCGCCGCCTCAAATAATCCAGCACGTCCGCTGGCAGCACTGCGACCTCGACCCCGCGCTGGCTCAGCAATCTCGCCACATTCTGCGCCGGCCCATAACCAGGCGCCGCGGTGACGCTGAGATTGGCAGTGCTCAGATTGCGGGCCAAGTCCGCCACTCTGCTATCCGCCCGGGGTTCGGGCGCTAGGACGGTGACTGAGTCGTTCGCGTGAGATCGGCCATAACTCGTCGCCCACACTGCGATCACGCTGAAGAATTTACGCCGGGTGATCATGCTTGTCCTCCGGAGAGGAATCCACCTCATCACTGCAAGGTTTTCTGTCTCTCGGCCGATACATGCCACAACACGATGTGGTAATGCGGCATTTCTACACCTGGGTGGCCGCTATTGAAGTAGATCTCGACATGGTCCACAGGCAGGGGCGTGCCTTGGATGTTCCGGATACTCGCGTGCCTGTCCAGATCATGGAGGGGCACCATGTAGATTGTATTTACCAACTCGCCGTTTCGGTCATAGCCCCGGAAAGGCCCATACGGCAGAGTGGTGGGCTGGACATAAAGCGTGCCGAGCCCGGGGTAGAAATCCGGGAAATGGACCAGAGCGCTCACCTTTTGATAGGGTAGCTGGGGTGGTTCCGATAGGCGGGGCGCGCAAGCAGCCAGGGCAATGGCCGCCAGCAAGGCGGCGCCAATCGGGTTTCGCCTGCCGAACGACAATGTTCTCCCTCCCTTCCTTATGACGCTTGCCAACAAGATCTTAGTATTATCAAGCGGCCAACGCTCGAAACAATGCCTGGCCAAGCTCTGAAAAACAGCGGCCTATCAACCCAGAGCCGGTGATTCGTCTACCCGCACGGCCGGCGCCCTAAGTGCCATCCCACATTGCGAGCTGAACCCCGCTCTAGCTGCCGGTGCCGGGTAAGCAAAACCGATTGCTTTCTTGACCTCCCAGCCCCGCCGTCCTACACGCTTGGCCATCTGCGGGTGTAGCTCAGTCGGTTAGAGCGCCGGCCTGTCACGCCGGAGGTCGCGGGTTCGAGTCCCGTCACTCGCGCCATCCCCGGATTACATCTTGTGTTTGCCATGGTATCCTGGGCCTATAGCCGGGCGCCCTGAACCGGATTAATCTTCGCGAGTTGCTGCAGCGCGGGAGCCGCGCCGGCGGCTTTCTTTTGGCCTGGAAACGGGGGATCGACGGCGTGCTCGCGCATTACTGGCCCATACTCGTCTTCATCGTCATCGCGGCAGTCATTGGGGCTGGCATGATTGGCGGAGCGCTGATCGCGGCCCCACGCGCACCTTATCCGGAGAAGCTCTCAGCCTATGAGTGCGGTTTTGAGGCCTTCGAGGATGCAAGGCGCCGGTTTGACGTCCGCTACTACCTGGTCTCCATCCTATTCATCATCTTTGACCTGGAGGTCGCGTTCCTGTTCCCCTGGGCCGTGAGCCTCTCCTCCATCGGGCAGTTGGGCTTTTGGTCCATGGTCGTGTTTCTTGGGGTCCTCACGGTCGGGTTTATCTATGAGTGGCGCAAAGGCGCCTTAGAGTGGCAGTGACAAAAAATGATCAGCACAACTATCGCCCCCGATGCCTCCGTCGAGATCGCGTGGAACCGGGAAGCGCTTGAACCCGGTCCTGAGCAAGAAGCGGTCATCAAAGGCATTACCGGAGAGATTGCCGGCAAGGGTTTCATCGTCGCCAATATCGATAAGGTCGTGAACTGGGCCCGTACAGGCAGTCTGTGGCCTATGACGTTCGGTCTCGCCTGCTGCGCGGTGGAAATGATGCACGCCTATATGCCGCGCTGGGATCTGGACCGGTTGGGCGTGATTCCGCGCGCCAGCCCGCGGCAGAGCGACGTCATGATCGTCGCTGGGACCTTGTGCAACAAGATGGCGCCTCCGCTTCGCAAGGTTTATGATCAGATGCCGGAACCGCGCTGGGTGATCAGCATGGGAAGCTGCGCGAACGGCGGCGGCTATTACCATTTCTCCTATTCCGTAGTGCGCGGTTGCGACCGGATCGTTCCGGTAGATGTTTACGTGCCGGGCTGCCCGCCCACCGCCGAGGGCCTAGTCTACGGTATCTTACAGTTGCAGAAGAAAATCCGGCGCACAGGGACGATCCTTCGTGGCTGAACTGCTTGATATTCTACCCGGGCTGCCTGGCGTGCGGGCGGCCCGGGTTGAAACGGGCGAGACCGTTATCGAGGCCGACCCGAAGGCCCTCCTTCAATTGATGGCGACCTTGCGCTCCGATCCCCGCCTGGCATTCGAGCAACTAATGGATGTCTGCGGTGTGGACTGGCCGGAGCGCGAGCACCGCTTCGATGTCGTATACAACTTACTCTCGGTATCACTGAACCAGCGCCTGCGGGTGATCGTGCGAACCGACGAAAAAACCCCAGTATCGTCGCTGTGTTCGCTATGGCCGTGCGCCACCTGGTGGGAACGCGAAGCCTGGGACATGTACGGTATTGTCTTCTCCGATCAGCCTGATTTGCGGCGCATTCTTACTGATTATGGCTTTGGCGGGCATCC
>JAFAHH010000818.1 GCA_019237355.1 Acetobacteraceae bacterium
TTCCAGGGATTCCCGTGATCACGGTGCATTTTGTAGGCCGTGGGCTGTCAGCATCACAGGTCGACCATGATGGCAGCCCCTCGGCGAATTATCGATTGTTCCACTGGACCGGATGATTTGGCCCAGTGGAGACGATTGCCCGGTCGCGCACAGAACCGGCGAGCCGGGTGGAGCGGGCGCGGAACCTGCTCGCTTACCGCGCCGATCCGTCTTCGACGGCCGTGGGCGAGCGCATCGGCGTGACGCATCAAACAGTGCAACGTTGCCTGCGCCGTGCGGCACGGCTCGGCGTGCTGGCCGCGCTTGACGACAGTCCGCGTCCCGGCAAGGCCCCGCAGATCACGCAAGAGGCCAAGGTATGGCTGGTCTCGCTGGCCTGTCAGAAGGCTCACGACCTGGGATACCCGCACGAACTCTGGACCACCCGGCTGCTGGCGCGGCATGCCCGCGGGCATGCCGGGGCGGCCGGACATCCCTGCCTGAGCAACATCGCTCAAGGCACGGTTTGCAAAATACTCGCCCGTCACGACCTCAAGCCGCACAAAGTGCGTTATTACCTGGAGCGGCGCGACGAGGCATTCGAGGAGAAGATGGCCGAAGTGCTCTGCGTCTATCGTGAAGTCGAGATGCTGCGCGACGGCGACGCCGCCGAGCCAAATGTCGCGATAATTTCATACGATGAGAAGCCGGGCATTCAGGCAAGCAGTACACAATTTGGGGCCGGGTGGTCAAGGGATGGAGTATGTCGACCGTATGTCGACCACATTAAGCGCGGCACGGGAGCGAACGGGATAGTGCAGAACCCAGACCGGATTGTCCGGATGCGGGTCGCCGCAGATGCCCAGGCGGGCTGATTTTCATCCGCTCTCTTTCGCGATACATAGGCTGCGCGAGCCCGTAGCTCAGTCGGTAGAGCACGAGACTTTTAATCTTGGGGTCGTGGGTTCGATTCCCACCGGGCTCAATTCAATCAGAGACTTAGCGGCAAGGCGGTTTGCAGGTTTGCAAAATGGCTCCGGGTTTTTCAAACTGCTGTGTCGCATCACTTCCGGCCCTTGGGGATCCGGACCACGTTGCCCACCTTCCGCTCTTCTTCCCAGCGTCCTCGTCCGTGTGAAAGACCGCTGGTGAGCGGCTTCGTGCATCACGTGGTGACCCAGCGGCATCGCTCGCGCGAATTTATCGGCTTCCTTGAGCCGCTCGATGCGCATTACCGGGACGGAATGCTGATCTGCCTGCTGCTCGACAATCACTCCGCCCATTGTTCACGCGAGACCAAGCGCTTCCTTGCCAACAAGCCGGGCCGGTTTGAGCTGGTATTTACCCCGACGCATTCCTCCTGGCTCAACTATGTGGAAACCTTCTTCTCAAAGGTTGCCCGATCCGTGTTGCGGCGCATCCGTGTCCGCGAGCAAGGCGGAACTGGCCGATCGCATCCGCCGTTACATGGAGGCCTGCAACGCCACGCCGGCACTGCCCACCTGGTTTATATTCACCCTGCTCCCTCCGCGTCGGCCAAACATTCTCTTTAGGCCATTCCACATTGCTTTCAGTCCGCCCTCGATCGCTCTTGCAATGGTGTGCTACGCCAGAAAATGGGTGCGGTCGTAGAGCGTAGCATTTCCTGCTAACAATGCCGTTCCACGGGCGAAAGCGTGCGATATATGGGCATAGCGGAGTGAACCCGCTGATACTGTACCAGGTAGCCCAACACCCCTCGCTGCACCCACGACGATCCTGTGCACGGTCGATGCGTCAAGCCGACCGCCGCCCTTTCTGGAACGGAAAACTGGAGCATCTGGCCCGGAGGCCAGCAACCGGACAAGATCCCCCAACACCGCATCGTTTAGCAGCACCATCTTGGGGCGTTTGCCAGAAACAGTGACCATGCAGCCTTCTCCATTCACCCGCAGGTCACTAGTCCTGAGGTTGCAGACTTCGGATGTGCGTAATTCGCCATAGT
The DNA here is from genome assembly GCA_019237355.1 of Acetobacteraceae bacterium. Lineage (GTDB taxonomy): Bacteria > Pseudomonadota > Alphaproteobacteria > Acetobacterales > Acetobacteraceae > JAFAHH01. The sequence goes on from JAFAHH010000818.1 coordinate 1,964, forward strand.
AGATCAATCCTAGAAGAGCGCGGTTCCGCGGATCCCGTTCCCGATTGATCATCCGTTGCACATCATCTTCATCCAGCGTCCAGTCAGCGATGCCTTGCTCACTCTGCTCGATCTTCAGAGGCTTCACCGCTGCTGCGACATCATGCGGGAAGAAACCGGATCGGTGGCCAAATCTGATCAGTGAACGCACAACCGAAAGTTTGCGGTTCTGGCTTGCTGGGGAGAGATGCGAAAGGCTCCGCCAATAGCGTTGAACATCATCGGTGGTTACCATGCGGAGCGGCTTCGCCAGGAAATTAAGGAATCCGGCTACGTCAGCGTTGTATGCTCGCTTGGTTTGTGGGCTAAAATCAGTGAGCCAAGATTGAAGAAGCTCCCCGGCGCCAGTGATGCGTGGTATGCCTCCGGTCGGTAAAGCGTAAGGGCAATTCATGTGATGCTCAATTGCTCAACGTTGAGGAGCCGAGAGGTGGAGCGGCCGGTAAGTCGAGAGTCGTCAGTCATCTAATTCTTTGCTCTTTTTTTATAACAGCCTGGTAGCTGCACGTTAGACGGTGTCAGACGCCAAGATAATATGGTATCTTGCGTTCGGCGTAAAGTCCGCCCATTGAACCTTCCATTCTCAACCCAGCTTCTCCAGCAATCTTGCATATGTGCGTCGCCACATTCCCCGCGGTTTATGGGCTATCTCTTTGGCCTATCGGCTGCAACCGCCCGAGGCACCGTAGCGGCCGGAACATTGAGGTCCCTCGCCGGCACAAGCGCACGGGCGGCACACGGGCGCAGTACAGCGACCGGAGCCGGTTCCCCCCATGCTGGGTTCCCGCCCGGCTATCGGCGCTGATGCGCAAGCATTCGCACGCCTCAGAGGCGGCCTGGCCGCCCGGCCTCAGC
>JAFAHH010000877.1 GCA_019237355.1 Acetobacteraceae bacterium
AAGGCATGCAGGTTCGCATCCGTATAAATTGCAGGCGGCCCGATTTTGGTCAGAACGTCCATCGTCGCGAGGGATGCTGGGTCACTCATCAAGGGCAGATCGACGAGCTCCTCGATCGTGCGGCCGCCGAGCTGCGACCAGATCCGCTCGTATTCGCGGCTCGCTTCTTCTTCGGTTGGATGCGGGGACCACGCTATGCCTAAATGACGAAGATAGTCCAGAGCGATCCCGATTGCACGCCCGCTCTGATCGAGGGTCACGTGCAGATCTACCTGCAGGCACGCGACGCTGGCTCGTTCGGCCGTGGTTAGGGCGCGTGCTGACATCGCCGCCAAACGCTGCTCCGCTTCCGCAAACGCGCCTGTCAGGAACTCGCCTTCGGCTCGATTCAGCTCCAGTGCGAAGGTGAGTTCATGCCGGCGCTCCCACGAGTCTTCCGGCAACAGGCCCGCGCCGGCGACGAGATACTTCAGCGCCGAGGCGTATGCGGTGGAGATCTTGGCGCGCCTGCCCGCAAGCAGGTTAAGCTCGGCCAATCGCTCGCGTTCATCGCGTTCCGCAATCAACGCGACACCTCGGTTGAGCTGATTGACGATTTCGAAGATCCGCTCCTGCCGCTGCTCCGGTGGCGTCCGCGCTGCCAGCAGCCTACCGATACGAAGGTGATCCGTCGCACGCGATGCTTCCGGGATCAGAGAATAGGTGGCTTCCTGCACCTTGTCGTGGATAAACCTGTAGGAGCGGTCAAAACGTTCAACCAACCCCTGACGGACGGCGTCCCACAGCGCCGCCTGGACCTCCTCGGGGGAGGTCCCGAGAACAATCGAAAGGATCGTGAGCTCGGCATCGTTGCCGAGACAGGCCAGAAGCTGCAATGCCTTGTGTGTTTCGGCCGGCAGACGGCTCACTTTCCCGATCATGAGGTCCACGACATTATCGGTGTACCTCTTGGCGTGAATGCGATCGAGGTCCCAGGACCAGCACGAACCGTCATGATCGAACGCGAGCAAGCCTTGTTCGGAGAGCGCATAGAGAAATTGAACGACAAAGAACGGGTTGCCCGCGGTCTTGTCATGCACCAGATGCGCTAGCGGCGCGGCCCGCGCCGGCTCGCACCGAAGCGCATCCGCAATCAAATTCTCGAGGTGTTCAGGGGCGAGCGGCGTCAAGCGGATCTGCTGGACCTGGACGCCCGCTTGACGGATCGAATCAAGCTTACGCGTCAGCGGATGAGCGGCATCGACCTCGTTATCCCGGTACGCGCCGATCAGCAGTAGCTGTCGCAAATCCGGCTGGGTTAAAAGCTCCTCGAGCAGGTCGAGCGTCGCTGCGTCCAGCCATTGCAAATCGTCCAGGAAGAGCGCCAGCGGATGCTCCGGCCGGGCAAAGACGCCGATGAACCGCCGGAAGACGAGCTGGAAGCGCCGTTGCGCGTTTTGTGGCGCCAGCGCGGGAACTGGCGGCTGGTCCCCGATGATCAGCTTCAGTTCAGGGATGAGATCGGCGATCAGCCGGCCGTTCAGGCCGAGTGCCTCCCGAAGCGCATCGCGCCAGCCGGCCAACGCGGCGTCGCTTTCTCCCAGAAGGCGACGGATCAGGGTCTGAAAAGCCTGCACCAGCGTCGCATACGGGACGTCGCGCTTGTACTGGTCGAACTTGCCCGACGCAAACAGCCCGCGCGGCGGAACCAGCACCTTGTGCAGCTCATTGACGACCGATGACTTGCCGATTCCGGAATAGCCGGAGACCAAAACGAGCTCCGGATCGCCGCCCTTGACCACCCGGTCGAAGGCGGCGAGCAAGGTCTGGATCTCGCGCTCTCGCCCGTAAAGTTTCTCGGGAATGAAAAGCCGGTCGGGGGTATCGTGTTCGCCGGGTGGAAAGTCCTCAATGCATCGCTGCGCCTCCCATGAAGCAAGGCAGCGCCGGAGGTCGCTCTCGACGCCGGAGGCGGTTTGGTAGCGGTCCTCCGCGGTCTTGGCGAGGCACTTCATCACAATCGCCGAAAGCGGGGCCGGCGCGCCGGGCACACGCTCGGCCGGCGGGATCGGCCGGCGGGCAATATGGCAATGCACCCACTCCATTGGGTCGGCTGCGGTAAACGGCAGCACCCCGGTAAGCATCCGGTAGAGGATGACGCCAAGAGCATAAAGGTCGCTGCGGGAATCGATCGACCGGTTCATCCGTCCGGTTTGTTCGGGCGCCATATAGGCGAGCGTGCCTGCGATGAGCTCAGGCGGCGCCGGGGCCTGCCGCTCCCGGGCGAGGCGCGAGGCGAGGCCGAACCCGGTCAGCCGCACCTGTCCATCCACGCAGTTCACGAGGATATGGGCTGGCTTGAGGTCCTTGTGGACGAGGCCGCGCCGATGAAGCTTGCCCAGAGTCTGGGTGATGCCGATGGCGAGGCGCAAGAAGCGCCTTACCTCCATCGGGGCGCCCAGCTGCTGCTCGAGCGGCTCGCCTTCCGGGTCCTCGAGCACCAGCATGGTTTGGCCGCATTCGCACACGAGGTCGAGCGGCCGAACCGCCCATGCACGATCCAGCTCGTCCTTCAGTCCATATTCGTGGGCGAGGCGATCGAGGCAGCCCGGGGTCGGATGCTCCGCGGCGGGAACCACGGTGAGCACAGCGCTCCGCTCCCCGCCTTCGGTCTCCCGCCAAGCTCTGCAAAAGACGCGCTCGCCGTCCGCCCACAGTACTTTCGGGCTAATTTTCCTGCCGGCTCGCAATGACGAGGATACGTTCATGTGGAAGGATCCGGCGAGTAGCGAAACCAGCTAGGTCGCTCGCGGCAGGTGGTTGGCGCCCGAGGCCGTCGCATAGCGAGGATAATATGCCCCCATGCATCGCCAAGCTGCTAGGTCTTTTAAGGGCGAGAGTACGGCTTCGCTAACTCCGCTCGGTCACCGAACTGGGGTTTCACGCACCCGCGCCGTCAGCAAGGAGGTACGGCCTTTTCGGACGAAAGCCGCGATCAGCGGACCCAAAACGTCCTGGAGTACGACGCTCGGAGCTTGCCCTGCCGAATGGAACCGTGTACCTGCCAATCCAGGCCACGGCATTTGTTCGACCAGCAACTGGGCCTGCTTGCTCTTCACCTTGCCGATTCCCGGCTAATGCTTTCAGCAGCTACAGCGCGATGGCTTGAGGCGGAATCGTCGGAAAGCCTGAATCGCGCCTCTGAAAACCAAAGTTCCTAGAGCCGGGTGACCTCACCTAAGGTCATCCCGCTCTAGCACTGCGAGTCATCAATGCAATAGGGTGTTGATGGTCTTCGGCCCGGCGTTTGCGCTGGAAGAGCTGCTCGGGCGCTGGCGGAAACGCAGCCGCAAACTTATTAGCGGCGCGCAACTGAGTTTCAGATGCAACATTCGCTGGAAAAATTTACTGGAAAGTGTGCCGCAGGCAAACCTGATGGCTCAGTTTCGGCGCTGTATCAAGCTCTAGCAATCCAGGCAAACAGCGGGCTGGTCTCCGGCAGGCACCGCATTAGGTTCAAGCCGGCCTTGGCTTCTGTACCCAGACCGCTTCCTGCACACCACCTCCGCCCACGAAGTGGCCGGGACGTGATCCAAGCAGAGCAGCCAAGCGCGGCCGGCCTGCCTCCTAACCGCAGACTTGGCCCGTCGTCCTTGACACACTCCAGACCCGATTGTAGCAGATTCGGGCTTTCCGGCAGGGCGACTGCCAGGAGCGAGAATGAGCGAAGAGAGGGGCACATCCTTTCACGAGCGGCTGCGGGCGGCCCGCGATAAGCGTGGCCTCGACGCCAAACCACAACCGAGTGGCGCGGAACTCGGCGGGATTGGTGGGACCGCTTTGGGGATCGGGCTACGGGTTGGGATGGAACTCGTCTCGGCAATGGTCGTAGCCGTGGTTATTGGCTGGGCGCTGGACAAACTATTCCATACGACGCCGATCCTGATGGCCGTTTTCGTTCTGCTCGGGGGCGCGGCCGGAGTTCTGAACGTCTACCGGGCGTTTGCGCCGCCCCGGCGCTAGCGCGAGATACTGACCATGTCGCGGCCTCTATGGGCTGCCTTGACCAAGGAGGAGCGTTAGAGGTGCCGGCCGAAGCAGCACAACCCAAAATCGATGTTTTAGGCCAGTTCAGGCTTTCTCCCGTACTGGGGTCGGTCAATTTCACGCAGGCCAACGCGCTGATGATAGTCGGTGCATTGCTGGTGCTTGCGTTGTTATATTATGGGATGAAACCACGTGCCGTCGTACCCGGCCGGCTGCAAGCTGCCGCCGAGCTATGTTATAAATTCGTCTACGATATGTGTGTCGACCAGATCGGTGAGGAAGGACGGCGGTTTTTTCCATTCGTTTTCACGCTTTTCTTCTTCGTGCTGATGGGCAATCTGCTCGGTCTGCTGCCCTATTCCTTCACCTATACAAGCCACATCGCCGTCACCGTTGGCCTTGCGATAATGGTGATCATCATCGTCACCATCGTCGCCTTCGTCGAAAATGGCTGGCACTTCGTAACGGAGTACTTCTTCCCAAAGGGTGCGCCGCTGGTCCTTGCACCACTGATTGTCCCGATCGAGGTGATTTCATACCTTTCGCGCGTAGTCAGCCTCTCGGTCCGTCTATTCGCCAACATGGTTGCGGGCCATGCCATGTTCGAAGTGGCCGGCGCGTTTACCATAATGCTTGCGGGCTTCGGTGTTATCGGCATCATTGCCGCGGTGATCGGGCCTTTGGCGGTCAATGTGGTGCTGTACGCGTTCGAGCTGCTTGTGGCTTGCCTGCAGGCCTATGTCTTCGCCATCCTCACCTGCATCTACCTGCACGACGCCGTGCATCTGCACTAAGCTGGCTGAAGTCTATCTCGCAACACAGAAGGTAAAGGATTTGATCGATGGACGTAGCTGCCGCGAAGGCTCTTGGGGCTGGTATCGCCGTAATCTCGCTGGCTGGCGTTGGCGTGGGGATTGGTGCTATATTTTCGGCGCTCGTCTCGAGCATCGCCCGTAACCCGACAGCGCGCGACCAGGTATTCGGCCTTGGCATCCTAGGGTTTGCGCTCACGGAAGCCGTGGCGCTTTACGCGCTGATTATTGCGTTCCTGATCCTGTTCACTTGATTTCGCCTACGTCCTCACGGGGCCTGCTGACCACACCGGAGAAAAGTATGTCGCGCCTGATGGTGGTTGTGTTGGTGGCAATCCCGGTGGCTGCGCAAGCCCAGGGAATGCCGCAGCTCAACTTCCACAATCCGCTGACGACCAG
>JAFAHH010000894.1 GCA_019237355.1 Acetobacteraceae bacterium
CCCCCACCAAAGCGCAGCGCCGGGCGTTTGACCTGCTCGGCCTGGCGTCAGCGTGTAGCCAGCCGCTAACCCAAAAATGCAGACGAATCAGAGGTTTGCGTTCAAAACCGGGTAAAGTTCGGCCTAGGAATCCGGTAAGGTTCAGCGCCGCTTTCGGGGATGACTCGCAATAAAGGCATCGACGGTATTCGCCGCCACGCGCACCATGCGCGGGATCTCGTTCATCGCCCGTCCGGCATTGAGTTCCCTCGCCGAGATGAAGAACCCCTGCCAAGGCTCGTCCTCCTCCCCGTACTGGAGTGTTAGTGCAGTCCAGGCGAGACGCTCGATCCACTTCTTGATGCGTCTGGGGAAGAGGTCATTTTGCACCAATTCTATCTGCTTGGAGCGCGTAAGATTCTTGGCGCGCAGAAGTTGGTCCACCTCAGCGCCTTCCTCAAACCACGAATCGAGGGTTCCTAATTCATCAGGCAGATCGCGGCTTGCCTTCAGAATCTCATCAGCCATTTCCGGACGCAGAAATGCCGGGTCGGCCCGTTCCGCAAGCATGTCGAGGAGGCGGTCGGCTGGGAGTTCCTCGGGCTGCACATTTTGGAGACCTCCCGCTTCCATGGCGTCGAGCAGGAGAAATGGAGGCATCGCTTCAGGAATCTTTTGAACCGCCAGCGCGTGCGCCACTGCAATCCGCACGTAATCAAGGCTGACCGGTAGCAGCTCTATTTCCTCTAACTGAGTCAAGAACTCATCCAGTTCACTTCGGGTTAGCCCATGACGCGTCCAGGCATCCCGGATACCGACCCCACCTTTCAGGAGAATACAGGCAATTGCGTTCCGACGTCCCTCGCGGGAGACTACGAAAATGCTCTGAGCGCCTGCGCCATCGATCACGGATGCAAGGACATCGCGAACCTGAGGCTGAGGACAGGGGGTGATTTCGACGGGCTTCCGGCGGCAGGCATGTATTGCGCGGTCCAGTGACGCTCTATCTGACTCAGGCAGCCAGTTGCGCAAAGTAATCATGCGCCGGAGCATCACGCCCGATACTCCGTCAACCGCCGCCGCGCGCTCAAGGGCTGAAGCCGCTAAGTTCCGGACGGAAGCCGACCTATCCAGCAACCAGCCAAGCGCGGTTTCCCTGGCTGGAGCCTCTGAGGATTGAAGCAGTATTGATCCCATTGCCGCGCGATGGTCGTCCGAGAACGCCTCAGAAATCTCGCTAAGCTGGGAATAGAACAGAAACGGATCTCCGCCGACCGCACGGACGAGCTCTTCGAAATGATTTTCGAGACCCACGACAGCCTGAGACTCTGGGATTTCTCGTGCCCTACGCGTCGCCAACTGTTCCAACAGTTCCCTGAGCTCCGGGCCGGCGTCCAGCTTGGCGGTCGCGAACTGGCTCAGAATTAGCAACAGCAAGGGTGGCTCAATCTGTCCACCCTTGCCGATGGCAAGCAGCCGCTGTCGAACATTCTCAGCCAACTCGGCCGCGTCAGAATGTCCGGCTTCGATTCCGTAGCGTGCGAATTCCAGCGCTTGACCGATCATGTGGGCGTAGGCCGTCACCATGTTCTCATTTCGGCGCTTCTTCCCAGCCTCAGCCGCCACCATTTCGACGAGATCCAACACAGCCTGCGGTTGAAGTCCCAGGAAATCGTACACCAACTGGGAGTTCGCTCCGGGTTGCCCGGCCGCGACATCCTCCGCCACGAGTTTTCCGAGATGCGCGAGGGTAACAGGGGCGGCCATGGGCAGCGACTCCAAAGGTAGATTGTCCCCTTACTATCGCCGAGAAGCCCTGGTCAGTCAGGCGCGATGTGGCGCAGCGCAGGAAGCCTGTTCTTCACGCAGCCGGCTTGACCGTGTTGCGGGTAATGATGCGCGACCGCCGGCGCGCTGATCCCGAGAAGTTCGCCCATATCCGGCTGGAACTCGGGATCGACCCGCCAACGGAAGCCAAAGCCGCTGAATAGGAACACCACGATGCGGGTCACGCCTGCCGGATACCGCGGAGCGATGATTTAAGGAGATCGGCGCGCCGGGGTCGGAACGCTCATCTCCAACTGAGGCAGATTGGACGGGCTTGCGGCGACGCGGCGGCCTGTGCTCGGTTGCTGCGGTGCATCTCCGCCGACGCCAACACTCGGCACAGACGACGCAAAGCGTCAACGACAGGGGAAGGACAGGAATGGCTCGACCCGCGAAAAAGGGGACGGTGAAAGCTGCAACCTCCCGGAAGCACCCATGGCCCGAGGCAAACCGGGTTCTGTCGTGAGGAAGGCCGCGGCCAATCCACGGACCAGTAGAACAGGGCAGGGGAGCGCCAAGACCAATTCCCGATCGGCCGCTATGAACCCGAGCAGAAATGAGTTGCAGTCCCGACTCGAAAGGCTTGAGCGCACGAACGCGACGCTCGCGGCCGCGCAGCGGGATTTGCAACGCACCGCGACCGAGACCGCCGAGCGCTTATCCGCACTGCAGGACAAGGTTGATCAGCTCGAGACCACGGTCGCGGCGTTTGGTGCCCAGAGAGGGTCTACTCCTCAGGTAGACGAGGATAGAGCCGATCACGACCCGGGGGACGCAGTCCCGCCCGGCGTCGGGGTCGCAGAACCCGACGACCCGAACGAGGAGGACCGACGTATTTTCCAGCACATGAATGAGAAGCTTGGTCCCGAATGAGGCCGCCCGTGAGCGGCGAGGCGCAGCCGCAGGTACTAAGCCAAGCGCGGGCCTGAAACAGGGCCAATCTCAGGGATCGTGTGCTTACCGGTCGCATCCCCATCGCCTCGTCAGCACCTCAGTCAGATGGAGTCCTTCAGCTCCTTGGCGGGGCGAAAGGCGATCTTCTTGCTGGCCTTGATCCGGATGGCCTCGCCGGTGGCTGGATTGCGTCCCATGCGCGCTGCACGGTGACGAACTTGCAGGATGCCGAGACCTGTCAGGCGCAGCCGGGCGCCTTTCTTCAGGTGACGGGCGGTGAGGGTCACCAGGTCGGCGAGGATTGCCTCGGTTTGCTTCTTCGATAGGTCCTGCCGCTCAGCAAGCTGGGCCGCGATCTGCTTCAGCGTTACAGTGGCAGAGCTGGTGGTTTTACCCGAGGCCCGCGCGCCAATCGTTTTCTTTCCAGCAACAGCCATAAGCTCCTCCCTCTCCACCGCATATCATCTTCTTAACCGCCTACTGCAATATTCACGCGCGACCAATCCAAATACCGTCCATTACGACCTAGCAATTTGCGGCAGCATAGCTTCGCCATGATCGCCGCGTCGCCTGGAGCCCGAGGAGCACGCTATTTCAGGTCGGCGGACGCGGCAGCAGGTGAATCGTAGCGACAATGAGATGCCGGAAAATGAACCCCATCCCCTGACCCAGCGAGATTGGCACGTTGCGGGGTCGCCGCTCCCTCAAATTTCCAGAACAAAATGACCGGCTTCAGGCTTGCCTGATCGCGTTCGATGGCTAAATTTAGCGATCACGGCGTCCAGACTAAACTTAGGGGCTATGAACCACCCACTGTCTGGATGTCTTGCTCGGGCGCCTCAGCCCTAAAAACTTAGGCGCCCGAGCAGCTTCCGAGGTCTCACGACGAGCCCCGAAGAGGCAGTTAGCGGGGGTGCCGATTTCCAGTTGCGACGCCGCATGGTTTCGGCGCAAACGCTAAGGTATTACTCGCAGTTCTTCCAAAAATCCGAGCTGCACCTTGGCCTCAAAATCCAAGAAAGCAGGGCGGCGCACGCCATCCGGGAGGACCGCGACGCTCGGAGGATCCAACCCCAGACTTAGCCTTCGGCACTAGACCACCAATTCGCGCAATCAGGAATAAATTTAACTTAGCTAGCATCCACCCAATGATGAGCGAGCCCAGGCAAGAAGACTGACCTGAAAGCGGTCAGATTTCGGTGCTTATCGAAAAAGCCCCTTGAACTTCTTGCTCAGCTCGGTCCGTGGGCACTAGCCGGTGCAAACGGCACCCATCCTGGTTTATAGGCACGAGCTTTTTATGGCTGGCGAACCGCGGCCGTATCCTCTGTGGGGTTAGGCGGCTGGGCAGACGAGGTTAGGGCCGGCTGTTGCGAGGAAACACTGCCGCTGTACAGCGCGATCCAGCGCTGGCTGGTCTTCCTTGCAACCAGCAAAGCCACGAAGCGCTGGTTTCCTTGGGCCCGGCCGATGAGTCGCATGACCTGATCGGGGGAATCCACCAGAGTGTTTTGCACCTGCTCGATGACGTCGCCTGGGGTGATGCCACTGGTGAAGGCCTCAGACGTGGGATCGACGGCTGAGACAACGACGCCTTGATCGGTGCTGAGGTGGAAGTAGCGACGGGCGGCGGCGGTGAGAGGAGCCAGAATGAGGCCGCAGTCGGGGGCTTGTGCGGCGGCGGCATCCTCCGTGGTATTGCTCAGAGTGGCATCGGGCGTGCGCAGGTCGGGCCAATCGGCCACGGTGACTCTGACGTGCCGGGTCGAGCCCCTGCGGTCTAGGGTGAGATCCAGCGGGGTACCGATAGGCACCTGAATGACGTGGATCATGAACTCCCGCGAGCTGGCGACAGGCAGGCTGCCGACGGTCGTGCTGTCGCCGACGTCGGTGATGATGTCGCCCCGCTGCAGGCCGGCGTTGGAGGCCGGGCTGCCCGGGTCAATTTGAGTGATCAGGAAGCCGTTGGGTTTTGAAAGGTGGAAGGCACGGGCGAGAGGTGGGATGACGTCCTGCAGGTGGACGCCGATCCAGCCGATGCCACCCGTGTCGGGATGCACTAGATGCTGGATGGCGAAATCGGCCTCTGATCCGGCGATGGCGAAGCCGAGGCCGTTAGACCCTTCGTTGGCGCCTTCGGTGACCAGGATAGTGGCGATGCCAAGGACGCGACCGTTGCGGTCGAGCATGGGGCCACCCGAGTTGCCGTGATTAACCGCGGCATCGGTCTGGATGTAGTCATCGATTGGGGTGTTCATCAGGTCGCGGTGGAGAGCGCTAATCATCCCCCCGCTGACCGAGGTCCCGAGCCCAAGCGGATTACCTATGACCATGACCGGGTCGCCAACCCTGGCGTTGTTACTGTTGGTGAAGGTGAGAAAGGGCAGCTTATGGCCGACGTTAATCCTGATGATGGCGAGATCAAGCAACTTGCAGGCGGCGATCAGTTTCGCACTCCACTGCGAGTGGTCACTCAATGTCACGGTGATGCGGAAGGCGCCGGCGATCACGTGCTTATTGGTGGCGATCGTGCCATTGGGGTCGATGATAAAGCCGGTCCCAACCGCGTGTTCACGCTGCGGACCTCCATCCTTATCCACAATGGTTTCGACAGAAATATTGACAACCGAGGGGAGGACCTCGCTGACAATACCGCTCCAGTCCATGGGCGTGGCCGCGGCGTGGGCGGCGGGCGGCAGCAGGGCCAGGGCAACCGCCAGAGCGGATGCGGCGAGCGAGCGGGCGAGCTTGTTCATGAGGCCTTCATTGGGCGGGTTTATATTGGGGAGCTATCTGGGGGGTTCGGTGCGGTTCCACAAGTCGGCAGCAACGCCAGCGCCCAGATGCAGCCCAACCTGAGCGCATCGCGGCACAGTGCCGAGGAGTAACGTAGACTGGCGGCGGAATAATGCCTGGCCAAGTTCGACGGAGCAGCGATGTACACCATCAAGGTACCACGGCACGTTATGGGGCCAGAGTATACAACTTCCCTCAGTACACGGAAGCTGAAGCCTCCGCCGATCGCGCGCTCCATCTGGCGGCTCTTCCAGCAGCGATGGGTGCAGTCAGTTGGCTGTTTATTGCGGCCATTCCGACCGCAGGCATCGTACAGGCAATTGCCCTTGTCATGTATGGCTGCGGATTGATTGGTATGTTGGCCGCGTCCGCCGCCTACAATCTCTGCCGCCCGAGCTACAGAAAGGAATTGCTACGCCGGGTCGACCACGCCATGATCTTCGTGATGATAGCGGGCACCTATACCCCCTTCACGCTCTATGCCTTCGGACGGGACGGCCTTCTCTGTCTGCCGATCTGGCTGTTGGCAGCGATTGGTATAGCTGTGACCCTCGCATTCCCCCGCCGGTTCGAACGACTGCTGCTCGCGCTC
>JAFAHH010000995.1 GCA_019237355.1 Acetobacteraceae bacterium
CCCAGCGGAAACCAGCCGTGCCCTGCGGGGCGACAACTTGGCCCGTGGTTTCGTCGATCACCACCGGTTTCCAGTCGGGTTGTTCGCTTGGCCCAGGGCATCGGGGAAGTCGGCCGCGCGCAGCATCCGGCCCGCAACCAGGTGATCGCCTTGCTGCTCGAGCAGCACTAGGAATGGCAGGTCGGAGTAGCGCCGGACATAGTCCTGGAAGTAAGTGACCTGCCGGTCGAGGAAGAATTCCTTCAGAATGACATGGCCCATCGCCAGCGCGAGCGCGGCGTCCGTCCCTTGCTTTGGATGCAGCCATAGATCGGCAAACTTCGCGACCTCGATGAAATCGGGCGCGATGACCACGCTCTTAGCGCCCCGGTAGCGCGCCTCGGTATAGAAATGCGCGTCCGGGGTCCTGGTCAGCGAGACGTTGGATCCCCACAGGATCAGGAAGCCGGAATTGTACCAATCGGCGCTTTCGGGCACATCGGTCTGCTCGCCAAAGGTCTGCGGCGAAGAGGGCGCAGATCGCAATACCAGTCGTAAAATGAAAGGCAGGTGCCGCCAATCAGGCTCAGATAGCGCGTGCCCGCCGCGTAGCTGATCATCGACATCGCTGGGATTGGCGAGAACCCGGCGATCCGGTCCGGTCCCCACCGCTTGATGGTGTAAATGTTCGCGGCCGCAATCAGCTCATTGACCTCGGGCCAGTCGATACGGACGAAGCCGCCCAATCCCCGGACCCGTTGGTAATCCCGCCCTTCGAGCTTCATCCTCGACGATCAAGGCCCAGGCCTCGACGGGAGAGCGGCTCTTGCGCGCCTCACGATAGGCGGCGAGCAGCCGCCCGCGCACAAGCGGATATTTGATGCGGTTGCTGCTGTACAAATACCAGGAATAGCTCGCCCCGCGTGGGCAGCCGCGTGGTTCATGGTTGGGCAAATCGGGCCGGGTCCGGGGATAGTCGGTCTGTTGGGTCTCCCACGTAACCAGTCCATTCTTGACGTAAATCTTCCAGCTGCAGCTTCCGGTGCAATTCACGCCATGGGTGGAACGGACGATTTTTTCGCTTTGCCAGCGCGAGCGATAGTTATCCTCCCAGGCCCTATTCTCGTTGGTAACAACCCCGTGGCCACCGGAGAAGGTGCCAGCGTGTTTGCGGAAGAATACCAAGCGGTCGACGAACTGACTCACTCCAAAACCCCCCCTCGATGCGGCTGGAGGCTCGAGGACCCCGCCTATCAAATTATAGTTGGGTATCCTGCACGGCCGGAAGTGTCTTTGCAATAATGCATTTAGAACGCTCCCCCTCGCGGCGAGCGGCATGCCAAATTCACCACAACGCGGTAGGAAAATACGCTGACTATGAGCTGCGCGGTATCTGCACGTGGCTGTACCGCAGCGGTTGCTGTAGGCCGATGCAATGTCCTGTCCGACCTGGCCCGGTAGGAACCGGCGTACCTTCCAGGAGAGGTCTCGGCGGCTCTGTTGCCAAGCCGGGGACGGGTGTGGTTGGGGTAGACGGCGGGACGGCGGGACGGCCGGCGGCATGGTGACGATGGGCCGCGGCGAGGCGTTCAAGCGGCGGCATTTTACGGCCGAGGCGATGGCGATGATCAGAAGGGAAACGAAGCCGCAGGGGCTCCCGTATCGGCCGCAATCGTGGGCACCCGATGGTATCAGCACGGCTCAATCAGAAAGCGAAACCGATCGGCCACGGCTCCAGTTTTCGCCACGCCATAGAATGAGTCAGTGGTCCTGCCATTTTGCGCCATAAGATTGGCCTCAAGAAAGCACTTAAGCGGAGGCTCCAATGCTCAGCTATGAGGATTGCATTGCGCTCAGTGGCCTGACCACAGAGGAGATAGCGGCAATTGCCATGCACGAACATCTACCTGCAATGGCAGCATTGCAAATGGGCGTCTCTCTCTGCGATAGCGGCCACGGAAAACTTCTCATCCAGCGCATGATTATGGAGGATAGCCAAAAGGCCTGCCGGCGAGGCAATCTGAAAGCCGCCGCGAGGTTCGGGCTGGTCCTGCACCATTTTATTGAAAAGCATTCTGAACGGCAAGCGCTCTCATTGTCAGCTCGGGAGGAGCGCCCCGTACGCTTGCTCGATAACTCCCCACGTGAGCATGTAGATTCCTACTTAGGAGCTATGCTTGCTCACTTCGGCATGGAAATTGAAGCAGTCCAGGATTGCTTCGGACCTGAGATGCAGATCGCGAACATGTGCTGCGAAGCCTGCACAGAGTCGAAACGGTGCCGCCGCTTTCTAACCGGGATGGCTGAAGCTGAAACAACCCCATCTTCGTTCTGCCCGAACGCGCCACTTCTAGATGCACTCAGGCACCGGCTGCGTTCGCAACAAGAAAGTGGGCACGCTGCCTGACCGGCCAAAGGCCCGTCCGCGTTTGTGGGACTCATAGGAGCACCCGAGCCGCGGTAAGACTGCCAGGTCGGGCGCTCCAGGGATTCTCGCAGGTCCTGCTTGCCGTAATAGACCTGCGCCGGGTGGGAGGAATCCTGGCCCTGGCCGGCGCTGCGCCACCACTGCCCCAGCGCCGCCAGCACCTGATTGCCATACGCGTCAGCACCTGCTTCGTGCCTTGGCCGGGCGCCGGGGCCGATTGTACGCGGCATATTTCGCCGGGATGCCGCGCTCGTGCTCCAGGAATGGTCGCGATGCAGAAGATGAGCAAGCCGGCGACACTCACCGCTAGCGCCCGGCCTATCGAATCGCGGCGTGCCCGGCGAAGTAACGCGCGTCCCAGTTGAGAGCTTACGCAGCCCTGCCGAATCGGCGGAAAGCCGGGACCGGCAAACGATCGGGACGGGTAATTCGTTGCCTATGTGCCGGATCAGTTCAGCATGGTGCGCTGGGCTCGGCGCCGACCGACCAGCAGATTGTGTACCTCGTCGGGCACCAGTCCGCATGCCGATCATCTGCGGCAGGGTCCGTGGCACAAGGCCAATACCGCGGAGATCTGGATATAATCCGCAGCGCTGGCAATAACATTCAGATGGCGACATATCGCGTCGTTTCGAGGCTATAGATATCAATCCCGGAACCTTGTTAGGCTGGAACGCGCGATGAAGATCCACCCGAGAATGCACCAAAGGGAGCAAGTAAATGAGGCGAAATCTAGGTACGGGAGCGCTTTTTTTGCTGGTTGGTCTGGCGGCTCCGGCGCTAGCGCAGCAAAATGCCGCGGAAAGGCCCCAGCAAGTCGTCAATGACCTCACCACGAAATTGGCGCATGCATACAATTCCCATGATGCCGCTGCGGTTGCGTCGTTGTATATCGAAGACGGGATCTATGTTACTCCCGAAGGCATTGTCCAGGGCCGTGATGCGATCCGGGAGACGATCGAGGACGAACTGAAGGCAGGGGGCGATCTGACCATCAAAGTTAGCCTCGTCCGCACTTTCGGCGACGCGATTTGGAGCACCGGCGAATGGAGCGAGGACTATGGCGGGCAGTCCGATCATGGCTACTGGTCGTACATCATCATGCGCGAGGGCGACGATTATAAGATTCGATACGATACCTATAATATTGGACCTCAGGCTCCAGCCCAACCCCCCGCCCGCAAGTAGGCTGGCGGCTTCCGCGTGGCGACCCCCTTGATCGCCAGCACCACAGCGATGTCATCGCCTATCCCCGGGGCGTTGGGGTCGAGGCAGTGACTTATGGAGCCGGCGCTTCAATATGGCCAACGTGACGGCCGGCGGCTACGCTGACCAGTCCCGCTCGTCGTGCGAGGAGCCGCTCTCGCTGTTGCCCCCCGAGGATACCCTGGCATAGGCGTATTCCATGGCGGCTAAAATGCGCCGGATTTATCAAGCAAATGCGATACGGCCAGTATCCATTGTTCAAAGTGTAACAAAGGGGCTTGCGGCGCGACTTTCTGTTGCTACAATTAGTCGTGAAGATCGAATTTCACCCGGACAAGGACGCCGCCAACCGGCACAAGCATGGCCTGTCAGTGGCAGACGCGGAGCGCATGGATTTAGGCACGGCTCTCATTGATCCTGACCGCCGCTATGCGTACGGCGGAGACCGCTTTCAGGCCCTTGGGCAGCTAGAGCGCGATGACTTGAGCGCGGACTCGGGTTCCCAATTCGCAAGCGAATTGGGGTCCCGATCGTCGGAAAGTCGGAATCGCGCTCTCAAAACCAAGACGCTACGGCACGATCCTTGAGGCGGAAACGTCGGAAAGCGTGAATCGTGCTCTCGAACAAGACTCGCTAGAGCATGTTTGTTTCTGCTAAA
>JAFAHH010000952.1 GCA_019237355.1 Acetobacteraceae bacterium
AGGGATTCCGGCCCTTCCGCCAGCATCAGGTTGGAAGGTTTTAAGTCCCGGTGCACTACCCCCTGGGCCTCGGCCGCTCCCAGCGCGCGGGCCACTTGCGTGACGATCCCCAACGCTTCGGGCGCGGCCAGCGGCCCCTTGCGGCGCAGGCGGGCCTCTAAGGTCTCGCCCTTGACGAGGTCCATCGCGTAGAAGCATTGGCCGTCGGCTTGGCGCACCCCGTAATAAAACACCGAGGCGACATTTGGGTGGTGCAGCCGTGCGGCGGCGCGCGCCTCCCGCAGAAAGCGTTCGCGAGCTTCAGGGCGGGCGGCCACCCGAGCGTCGATGACCTTGAGGGCCACCGCGCGGCCCAACACGGTGTCCAGGGCTTGGTAGGTGACGCCCATGGCGCCCCGGCCCAACTCCTCAAAGCCGCCGTCCGCGCGCTGCACGAGCGCGTAGTGGTCAAACCGGCTCTCATCCGGCGCCAACGGCCCTTCGCCGCGCTCGCCCCCGCTCCCAAAGTCCAGCGCCCCCTGCAACAAGCACACCGGGCAGTCCGTGCCATCGCCTCCCGCCGGGTAAGGCGTGCCACAGGCCTGGCAGGCCTTTACCGGCTTCGACCCAGCTTGTGGCAAGCGTTCAGCGTCGGGGCTCATGCTAGCGGGGAAGGTAACACGCCCGGTCGGGTTTACACGCGGCCCTCCGCCGCGACCAGTGCCTCACGCAACGAGCGCAATTCGGCCTCGACGTCGTTAGGGTCCTCGACGGTGCGCTCGACTTCGGCGCGCACCAGCTGGGCATGTCGCTGGCGCAGCCGGTGGATAAGGGTTTTTACCGCGGGCACCCCGACTTTGAGCACGCCAGCGGCCTCTTCGTAAGAAACGTTCGTGCGGGCGCCCTCACCACCCAGAAAGGCCTTCAGCGTCTGAAACGCTGCGCCTTTGCCCGCCGCTATCTGTTCCTGTTCCAGTTGGTCAGTGGCGCGCCGTAAGAGGAACAGCGCCCAGCGCGCATCGTAAAGGATTTCCGCCGTGAGGGGGTCTTCGGGCTCAACGCTCAAGCGGCCCTCCTCGTCCCGCCAGTCCAGTCGGACGATTCCGACGCAGCCGCCGCGCTTTTCGGCGCTCGCCCGGCGGGTTTCTTTCGCCATAAACTTTTGGAAGCAGGCCAGCAGAAAGGAGCGAAACCGGCCCTTGGAGCGTTCCACCCGCCGCAGGGCGCGCCGTTCGATCAGGTGGGCAAAGAAGCCCTGCACCAAGTCTTGGGCGTCCTCGGGGCCGTAACCTCGCCGCCGGGCAAAACCGTAGAGGGGCTGCCAATACCGCGCGCACAAGCGGGCTAGGGCCGCTGGGCCCCCGTGGGTGCGGCTTTGAGCCGCCTCGAGCACGACGGTCCAGCGCGTCGAATCTAACCTGACGCCATCGGGCACAATCGAGCTCTGATCCTGATCCATGGTCGGTACCCGAAGGCCCTTAGCTCCGTTTGTAACACCCTCGAAGCGCAAAGGCAAGGACAGTCATTAAATTAATGGCGGATAGAGTGGGGTGGTTTTGCGTTTACGACGTCGATGATCCCCAATCTCGCGGCCCTCGTCACCGCTGTCCGCCCCATGGGCGCAGGGGAGACCAGGACAAAACGGGGGTTACGCTGCCTTCATCTTATGGGTTTGCTTCAGGCCGGGATACCGTCGTGATCGGGTGGCGCACCAGTCCCCGTTGAGTACATGGGAACACCTGGACAGAAAGCCGCATAGTCTCCGGTTTTTTCTGGTCTCTCCCGAATGTGATGGCCAGCCCTTTGCAGGTCCCGCGAGACGCGCATTGCTGATGAATGCCGGACCAACCTCTGGCGGATAGGCCGCTCCACCCAGGAGATGGGGCAGTAGAACCGATGCGTTGTGAAACTTCGCCCATCCAAACGGTGTCTATGAGGTAGGGCAGGCACGGATCGACCGACCCGACCACCTTCCAGAGACCACAGAAATCAAAACCATGAACGCTGCACCAGCCACTTGTTCCAACGTGAATCGCGGGTCTCTCATGTCCCCTGTGGTCCGTCTTAACCTGCTCTTTCAAACGAAAAAATAAGAGATAATATATGAATCAGGAGTCATTTAATCTCAGAACTACCACTCTAACGGTAAGAAATTCGATCAGTCTCGCGACTGCGGGACGCGGTTTTCTCCTCCTCGCACTCGCCTTCGCCTGCTTTGCGCTTTCGCCGACCCCGAATGCCTTCGGGGTTAGTCCACCACCGGGCGGAGCCTATCCCAACGAAAACACGGCCGAGGGTTATAATGCGCTCTTCAGCCTGACAAGTGGCGTCGAAAACACGGCCAATGGGGATGGCGCGCTCTATAGCAACACAACCGGCGCCTACAACACGGCCAATGGATCTGGCGCGCTCTATAGCAACACAACCGGCGCCGACAACACGGCCGATGGAGCTCAAGCGCTCGAACAGAACACAACCGGCAACTTCAACACGGCCGATGGAGTTCAAGCGCTCGAACAGAACACAACCGGCAACATCAACACGGCCAATGGATATCGCGCACTCTATAGCAACACAACCGGCTGGGACAA
>JAFAHH010000026.1 GCA_019237355.1 Acetobacteraceae bacterium
GACCAAGGACCGGAGCTCGCTGGCAAAGCTTGTGAGCGGATTTGCCTGAGCCAGTGGAAAGGTCGTGCCCCAAACCTGCGCGCGTTTTTCGCGATCCAGATCATCGAAGAATTCCATGAAGCCAGCGAGCAGATCGGCCTTCGTCATCATCGCGTATACCGGTAGGCGAACTTGCAGCCGGTCCTCGATTTCCTTGAGCCGCTTGCGAATTGCGCGGGCGTGGGTGAGCCTCTCCTCCCGGCTCGCATTGGCAACGTCGGTGACGGGGATCGCCACGATGACGCCATTCAGGGGCTGGCGCTCACGCGTTCGTTTCAACAAGTCCAGAAACGAGTCCCAGCCGGCGCGATCTATGCGTGGGTCGGAATCCTGTACGGCGTAGCGGCCAGCCGTATCGATCAGAACCGCTTCATCGGCGAATAGCCATTCGCAAAGCCGCGTGCCGCCGACCCCGGCGATGGGATCTTGACCCATTTCCGCGGCCAACGGGAAGCGTAGCCCCGAGTTCAAGAGTGCGGTTGTTTTGCCAGCGCCAGGCGGGCCGATGATGACGTACCAGGGTTGCTCATAGAGATAGGAGCGTGAGCCATGGGCCCGGCGCAGCAGGGTCATTGCGTGCGCAAACTTTTCGGCCAGGGCCGAGCTCTCCTCGGCGGCAGCCGCTGCGGCCGGGTCGACCGGGGCTTCCGTGACACCCTGAACCAGGGCGCGCTCACGCCGCCTTTTACGCCAATCCAATGCGAGGTTCACTCCGGCCCAGAGCACGAAGGTCCCAACGATTAGCGCCAGGCGCGGACGAATCGGCTCCAAGGCATCGAGCAGAGGGCCGAAAAACCATAATAGCAGCGCCGCCTGAACGGCGATCGCGAGGCTTAATCCCCAGCGCAGGGTGTTCTTGGGTAAGAATTTCATGTTGGCCGCCGCAAAATGATTTCGATCCGCCGATTCTGCTCGCGCCCTTCCGGGCTCGCATTGGAGGCGATGGGATTGGCCTCAGCGCGGCCCTCGGCGCTGATCCGCCCCGGGTCATCGATGGTCCGGGCGATAATCGCTCCCGCAGCCTGCGCGCGCGCGGCGGAGAGTTCGTAATTTGAGGGAAACTTTACAGTGTGTATTGGCTGGTCGTCGGTATAGCCAATAACCAGCACCGAACCCGGCTCGTCCTTCAGCTCCGAGCCGATGCGTTCAAGCAACGAGGTGAATTGGGGCTGCACGCTCGCCCTCCCAGAGAGGAACATGCCTTTATTGCTGATACGAACGATCGGCGTGGATTGGGTGCCGAGTACGGTTACCAAGCCTTCATCGATCTCCGGCTGCAGGAAAGCACGCAACCGGTCGAGGGCCGTCGGCTCGACGGCTGGGGGCTCGCTTGGCGGCTGCACCGGCGCAGCCCGAGCAATCGCTGGCATATGATCGGGCGGCGCTGATATCATTTTCTGGTAGAGCTGATCGGATGCATCGGCGAGACGGAAACTGGACCAAGCAAAGAGGGCGGCGACGATGGTCAGTGCGGTGGCCCCGGCGGCCCATATTGGTATTGTTCCGCGCTTGGCCCGATAGGGGGCGGCCACACCTTGCCAATGCGGCGACAGTTCTAGTTCGGCGGGAGGGCGGTTGCGCACAATGGCGGAGTAGGTTTCCTCTCGCAGGCGGTCGATTTCCGCCGGACCACGCGGCGAGAGGCGGTATCGCCCCATGAAGCCGAGCGATAGGCATAAATACATCAGCTCCAATATTTGGATATTTTTGGCGGGGAACTCGCGCAGCTTGGTGAGCAAACTGAAGAACCGTTCCCCGGCATCGACTTTTCCGTGGAAAGCGGTAACCAGCGAATGCGCTTCCCAAACGCCGGTGCTGCCCCATGGAGTATTCATGACCACGTCATCGACGCTGGCGCACAGGACGAAATTCGCGAGACGCAAATCCTCGGCGGGCACGCCGGATTCGGTCGCCTTCCGCTCAAATGCTGGGACCGCATTCAGCGTCCGCTGGCGCAATTCGCCCGGATCGGGGAGCCGCCCCACATTTCTAAGACGTGCGAGGAGCTGCAGCAGCGGCGCCGCGGCCGCAGCGAGCGGCGAA
>JAFAHH010000076.1 GCA_019237355.1 Acetobacteraceae bacterium
AAAACCGCAACTCATTTTGCAAACCTGCAAACCGCTGTTTCGATAAACCCTTGAAGTTATTGAGCCCGGTGGGAATCGAACCCACGACCCCAAGATTAAAAGTTCTCCGGAAACCAAGCCAGATCAAGCGCGTATATCACTTTTCGCGTAAAAGTAGCCTCTAAGTTAATCAGGGGTTTTTGCGAGGCTGATATACGCTCGTTGCGCTGCCGGGCTACATCGCCCTCGGCCAATCCGCTATCATCAGCCACCGCTATGGATCCGCCAGCAAGCTACCGAGCGTTGTTATTGCCCGCCGGCCGAAGCCGCGGGACCCGGAGCCGAAGCCCGACGCCGAGCGGCGGCGCATCATCTACGCGGGCAAACCCGGCAAGAAATCTGGGTGGGCCGAAAGCCGCAGCAGACTCAAGCACCACCCGCAGCAGCACGGGCGACAAAAGCCGCGCCCCTGCGCCGGTGTGCGGCGCCGCATAGGGCTGCCACGGCAATGGCTTCGAGCGTGCTCGCGAGTGGATTATGTCCGAAAGGGACTTCCGGTGCGATCACGTGCGCATCTTCGAGCTCTAATCCGAACTTTACTGTCTTTTTGGTGTCGGCCGGGGCGCCATTCGATGGGGCACAGGTCCTTGTTCACGCACGACTTCTTCGCCCCTGTACTGTCTACGCCGCGAGGGTGATACCGAGCAGATCGAAGGCTCGGCGTTGCACCGGGGTTGGTGTGGCGAGGATTGTGGCTTGTCGATTGCCCTCCAGCCGCACCGTGTTGCGCGTCAGCGTCGCCAGATCGGCAAGCAGGGTGCGGAAACTGTGCACCGGGAGGTCTCCGCCGGCGGCTTCAGTACGCTTGCGTCTCGCCTTGCGCCGCGTTGCCGGCGATGGCTCAGCCTTAGCAACCGGCGAGGTCCGCTGCGCATCGCGGCCATCCGGGTCGTGTTTAATTCCAATTATTTCGGAGATGTCCGTAAAGGATCATCTCCTTTCGAAAAGTAGGCGTCATCGGACAAATTCCCAACCCCGAGGGGGGAGGTCGAGTTGAAAAGGGACGGCGACTGGCGCAGAGTGGCTGAGTCCATCGCACAATTGTTCGTCTATGGCAATTTGACCGCGGCTCGCGTCGGGCGACCGATAACGAAGCCTGCGGTATTTAGCAGCAAATTACAGTACGAAGCATTGTCAAAGTTCCTGGGACACAATGGGATTAAGTACATCGTGCCTTGCCGGAATTCGGCGAAACCAAAGGCTTTCGCCTCCTGTGCTAGCCGCACAAACTCGCCGTGGCGGGCTGCGAGCGGCGACAATCGGCGCCGATTTCTGCTCACATAACCTGATCTTGAAGCGAACCTTTATCGACATGCATCATGCACGTTTACATCGAGGCATGTCGTCAAGGCTCGTGAGGGAAGTTCAATGCCCGGAAAAATCGTCACCTGTCTGTGGTTCGATCATGGCGAGGCGCGGAAAGCGGCGGAATTCTACGCGGCCACCTTTCCTGACAGCCATGTCGGGCAAGCGCTTCAATCTCCATCCGATTACCCCGGCGGTGAACAGGGTAGCGAGTTGACCGTCGAGTTCACCGTACTCGGCCAAGCCTTTGTCGGTCTGAAAGGTGGCCCTGCGTTTACGCCGAACGAGGCGGTGAGCTTCCAGGTGATGACCGACGATCAGGCAGAAACCGACCGCTATTGGAATGCAATCATCGAGAATGGCGGCAGCGAAGGCGAGTGCAGCTGGTGAGGACCGCTGGGGCTTTTCGTGGCAGATTGTCCCGCGAGCCTTAATTGCCGCGCTGAACGATCCGGATCGCGCCGCCGCGAAGCGGGCGATGGACGCCATGATGACCATGCACCGGATCGACATTGCTAAGATTGAGGCTGCACGAGCGGGCCATACGGCAGCCTGACGCCGATGGCCGCCGCTTCGGTCCGACGAACGGAGACGCCGTGATCCCATAGGTGTAGTGGCTTGCCTTTATCAGCAGTCCTGCTCGCAATGGGCAAAAGCGCGACGGCAAGCCGGCGCGGGACCTGGAAGGGCCCTAGGGGTGCTGAAATGGGCAGACAAGTAGCTGTGCTTTACGTGGTGGCGATGGCAGCCATTATAGTCGGTGTAGATTTCGTGTTCTTCAGAAACCGATTTTGGGAACGGCTGATAGTAAATATTGGCATTGTCTTGGTGTTCGCAGCTTTCTACCTAAGATTCTTCAGGTATCCATGATCGCCATGGAAGTGAATGGCGACGTTGAGCGGCCTGTCCTAACTCCTGAACCACCCGACTTCAGACTGACGCGGCCGGCTTTGCGGCGCGCGAGCGCCCTGGACCTCGTGCGGCAGACCGCGAATAGCGCCAGGAGCTACCACCAACCCGCCTCAGCGCGCTCGAGAAAACCCAAAGAGCGAAGCCACACGGTCCGTGATGGACCGGCTGGAGCGGACCAGGCTGCACAGAGCTTATAGCCGGGTCCGGGAATCATTCGTCCCCTCAATGCGCCGCGGCCCCGAAATGCATCGCGATCGGGGCGGGCCGCGAATCGAGCTTTAGGGCCCAGTAAGACAGGGGAAAGCCTCGGTCAGGAATAAACATCCGCACTGGTCGGTCTTGATCGCGGTCGGGAAAGGACCGGCCGAACCGGGAGATTCCAAGATGAGATATGTTCTTCGCTGCGCGGTAGCGGCATTCCCGCTGCTCACCGCTGCCGCCTTTGCACCGGAGGGCGGCAGCGTGTTCACCAACACCCCAAACAAGGATGATCCCGCCGTCCCGTCGAGCCAAGCGCCCGCGCAGCGGGTGGGGTTGCTGCATTTTCTCCAGCAACATGCCGGTGATCCGTCCCAGTGGGGTCCGAACTATGGCGGCTGCGGTAAACCCGTCGGATAACCTCTGCAATGGAGCGAGTAATGTCGTTTCGATCGTCATTGCCTCTCGTACCTGCATCCTCCTTCGGTATTGCGCTCGGCACATTGGGCCTCGGGCTCGCATGGCGGACAGCGGCACGCGCCTGGGCTCTGTCACCCATGGTCGGCGAGGTGGTGCTCGCCCTTGGGGTTGCCGTCTGGGTCGTCGTCGCCCTTCTTTACGCGGCGAAGTGGCTGTTGGCCCGCATGC
>JAFAHH010000133.1 GCA_019237355.1 Acetobacteraceae bacterium
CTCGTGCGTGAACGAACCCGCCATCAAGGCCCACCGTCAGCGGAGGGCCGGGTTCCGGCAGTTTGTCCAGATCCAACTGGCAGGTATCGATGAAGCTGAAGCGTTCCTCGCCCAGTTCACTCTCGAGCCGTTGCGCAACCGCATGCACCTGGCGGCGGACGCCGGTTGTGCTGATGGCGGTGCCGAGCGGCAGGACTTCGGACAACACGCTGACCGTCATTCCATAGGACATCAGGCCGGCGAACTTGCTTTCGAGGTACACCAGCTCGGGAGCTGTGCGCTCGGCCAGAAGATTGGCGAGAGGGCTTACCGATTTGGCACTGTTCGGCGTACCGCAGCATTGGTAATATCGCGGGCTCTGCAGGCTCAGCTTGCCAAAAGCAGTTCGAAACGTAATGGAGTGCTGGCCTTTCCTGGCGCGGCGAGTGCCGCATGTCGGGCAGTGAGTCTGCTCTTCGCTGAACTGGGCAGTTTGCT
Source organism: Acetobacteraceae bacterium (assembly GCA_019237355.1). Lineage (GTDB taxonomy): Bacteria > Pseudomonadota > Alphaproteobacteria > Acetobacterales > Acetobacteraceae > JAFAHH01. The sequence continues at coordinate 478 of JAFAHH010000133.1, forward strand.
CGGTGATGACCGCCTGCTGCAATCCGCGCAACAGTTCCTGGGCTTCCGCCAGCGTCAAACCGAGATTCTCGGCCCCAAGCTGGCCGCGCTCGAAAACCCCAATTTCTTCCACGACGCCGGGTCGGTCGTCATTACTTTCGATCACGAGCTGAACACGAAATTTCATGGCGCCCTCCGGCTGTGTCTGGATCTAAAATCACAATTGCGCGGAAGGCAGAGGTTTCTTTGCGCGGTCCCGCAGCAACGAAGATGGGTGCGAGCGACGATGCTCGGGGGATCGCGCAAAGAAACCAGTTGAACGAAGCCGCTCTGCGGGGGTGGGGTCGCCGAGCTATGGGCATTGATTCGGCGGGTGGATTGAAGGGCCTAGGCGTAGAAAGTATCCGCACCTTGGGGGCGGGGCATAGCGCGGCAGGAGTTGGCACTCGGTCGGCCCAATCGAGGACCGGTGCGATGTTGCTGGTTGATCGAAGAGCCTAGGGTTGCTGCGGTGCACTCGTAGCCGGCCGCTGGCTGACAGAGGTCCGCCCAGCACGGACAGGCGTGCCAAGATGGAAGGCCCGGATAGACGATAACGGATAGTGGTTGTCATGAACTGTCGATGCGCACTGGATGTGAACCGATGATGGGCGCCAGGAGCTCGACCCGCACCATGTGTCCACGGCCGCAAGCCGGGCAGTCATACAGAGACTTGCCGGTCAATGCCTGGTAGCGGTCGCGATAATCCGAGGGCGGCACCGAGGTAATGGGGATAACAGGCGCGAGACCCAAGAGTTCGCGGCAGCGCGCGATTTTGGCCCGGCGGTGACGATTGCCGAGAAAGCCGTAGTGGCGGATACGCATGAAGCCGTCAGGCAGCACGTGGAGCAGGAAGCGGCGGATAAACTCTCCTGCCTCCAATGCCATAGTCTTCGGCTGATCGGGGTGACGGTAATCTTTCCAGCTGAAGGTCACCTGGCCGTCTTGGATGTTGAGCAGGCGATTATTCGAAATGGCCACGCGATGGGTGTAGCGAGCGAGATAGTCGAGCACTTGCTCAGCCCCGGCGAACGGGCGCTTGGCGTAGACCACCCATTCAGTCTGACCCAGCGGCCTCAGGTACTCGGCAAAAGTATGACGGTTGCCGAGTGACTCCAACGTAGCAAAAAACTGCAGTCGGCCGGCGTCGAACGCCGCGCGCAGATATTGCAGGAATAGGCGGCGAAACAGGCGGGCGAGCACCCGGACCGGGAGAAAAAAACCCGGGCGGCAGGCGATCCAGCGGTTAGCGTCGGGGGTGAGCCCGCCGCCGGGCACCAGGCAATGGAGGTGGGGATGAAAGAGCAGGGTTTGTCCCCAGCTATGGAGCACGGCAATGAACCCAATCTCCGCCCCTAGATGTTTCGGCTCGGCCGCGATGGTGCGCAAGGTTTCAGCGGCGGCGCGGAACAGGATGCCATACACCACCTGCTTGTTCTGATAAGCCACGGCGGCGATCGGCTCAGGCACCGTGAACACCACATGGAAATACTCCACCGGCAGCAGTTCCGCGCGACGGTGTGCGAGCCACTGGGCACGCGCCAATGACTGGCATTTGGGACAATGGCGGTTGCGGCAGGAATTATAAGTAATCCGCTCGTGACCGCAGGCGTCGCATCGCTCCAGGTGGCCGCCCAGGGCCGCGCTGCGGCAGTGCTCGATGGCGCTCATCGCGCGGCGTTGGCCACGGGATAATGAGCTGGCGTGCCTATGTCGGTAAGCGGGGCCGTGGCGGCGGAAGACCTCCGCCACTTCCCACTGGGGCCGGGGCATAACAGGCGGCTCAGGCCCGCAAGCCAGCTTCAGCGAGCAAATCCAACGGACTGGCGGTGGCACAGATGGAGCTCGTGGCGACGCTGAGATAACGGCCGGTGGTGACCAGGCTGCGATGGCCCATCAGCAGCTGGATGGTGCGCAAATCGGTGCCCTGTTCCAGCAGATGGGTGGCAAAGCAGTGGCGCAGCGAGTGCATCGTCACCGGCTTGGTCAGGCCGGAATTCTGCCGGGCGCGCTGGCAGACCACCTGCAGCGTGCGCACGTTGAGGTGGCCGCTGCGATTGCGGCCGGGGAATAGCCATTGCTTGGGCCGCGCCGTTTTCCAATAGCTCCGCAGCAGGATGAGCAGGCGGGGCGACAACATGACATAGCGATCTTTGCCGCCTTTGCCCTGTTCGACGCGGATGACCATGCGCTGGCTGTCGATATCGGTCACCTTAAGCGCCACCACTTCGGACACGCGCAGGCCCGCTGCGTAGGCGGTCATCAGCGCCGCCCGGTGTTTGAGATTGGCAATGGCCGCAAAGAATTGCTGGAGCTCGGCGAGGCTCAGAATCACAGGGAGTTTGCGCGACCGGCGCGGATAAGCGATGTGCTCGACGGCCCACTCTTTGCCGAGGGTGACACGATAGAGAAATCGCAAGGCACAGACCCTGGTGTTGAACGTGCCCCAGGCCAGCCGCTTGGTGAGCAGGTGCTGCTGATAAGCACGGATGTCCTCCGGTCCGAGTAGCTCGGGCGACTTGCCGAAATGCTGAGCAAACTGGGCTACGGCGTATACGTAGTCACGCTGCGTGGTGGGCGAGAAATTGCGCACCCGCAGGTCTTCGAGCATGCGCTGACGTAACGGGGTCATAGGGAACCTCCTTCCCGGAATTAGAATCGGCGGAAAACCGCGTCCTCACGATTCCAAAAAGCAGGTTCCGATGGCGAGGTCGAACCCGATGGGTTAACCCAGCAGGTTCGGACAGGGTACCGCAGAGCGGTTTAGTTCAA
>JAFAHH010000209.1 GCA_019237355.1 Acetobacteraceae bacterium
GCTCTCCCAGCACGGGATCAACTATAGCAATGCGGCCACCACGGCGCCCTCGGACAGCTTTCCTGGGATGATTGCGCAAGTGACCGGATCGACACCTCGCTCGGCCGGGGTGTTCTATGATGACAGCTATGACCGGACAATGTTCGCGCCCGGATCGGATTGCAGCGGACTTCCCGGTGCGGAGACGCAATTTGCGGAAAATATCGACAAGGACCAAACGCGCCTTGATGGGGGCGGAACCCTTGGTCAGCCGCTCACGCAAATCGATCCGGGGAAGCTTCCGCGGCGCCTCGTTTCCGGCGTGTGCCAGCCCGTTTTCCCGCATCAATTCATCCGGGTGAACACGCTGTTCGAAGTGATTCGTGCGCACGGCGGCCGGACGGCTTGGTCGGACAAGCATCCGGCTTACGACATCCTGAATGGCCCGTCAGGCGAGGGCATCGACGACCTGTTCACGCCGGAAATAAACTCCGACATTCCCGGCTTCCCTGGCCAGGATAACACGACCAGTTATACGGCGACGCGCAATTACGACCAAACGAAAGTGCAGGCCGTCATCAATGAAATCGATGGTCTTGACAGCACTGGCAAGAACCATGTGGGCGTGCCCGCGATCCTAGGAATGAATTTCCAGGCGGTCAGCGTGGGCCAGAAGCTGGCCAAGTCCGGGCCGCTTGACCCAGATGGACTCATAGGTGGCTATCGCGACGCGGCAGGCACGCCCGGCAACGCGCTCGCCGAGCAAATCGCCTTTGTTGATAATGCTATCGGGAGCATGATCAGCGAACTGAAGGCGCAGGACATATATGACCGGACGCTGGTCATAATCAGCGCGAAGCATGGACAATCGCCGATTGACCCAAACCTGCGCCAGGCCGTTAGCGATGCGCCCTACAAGATGACGCCGGGATACGCCTTCCATGTCGCTGATGACGAAGCACTTGTATGGCTGTCGCCCGATAAGCAGGCTGACGATTATGAAGCGGCCGAAAGCTATCTGAAGGCGAACAAAGCCACACTTCGCATCAAGTCTTTACTGGATCGCGACGAACTGGTGCGCTACTATCAAGATCCCCGGACCGACGCGCGCACGCCCGATTTCTTCGCGGTGACCGAAAAGGGCGTTATCTACACCGGCGGCACGAAACTTGCCGAGCATGGCGGGGTGGCGGACGATGACCGGCACGTGGCTTTGCTGGTCAGCGCGCCGGACATTGGCGGACAAGTTATCGATGACCGGGTTGAGACGCAGCAGATTGCGCCGACGATACTGTCCGTGCTTGGAATATCCCCTTGGGAACTGGATGGCGTGCGTCGCGAACGCACGCGGGTTCTGGGCGGCTGGTGAAGCGACACGGAGCAGGCTCACCGCTAATCGGGACCAGACCTCGCGGTATCCTTATGTCATGCCGCCCCCTGGTAGGTTCGGCATGCGCTCAGCCATGGGATGTTGCGAGGGATTGCCCTGAAACATATCCGAGCTCAGGCACGCCCGGTAGGTAGCCGAGGATATCCTCCGCGCGGCGCGGGATCAGCGGCAGCCATTGCCGGAGGCAGTGGGCGTTCCGGCACTCAGTTCAAGGCCGCATTGCCCGCGAAACAACAGCTTCGAAAAGCACCCGGCAACCATCCTCCGCCTGTGATGGCAGAATGCTCTCCGCCTCATTGTGAGAGAGGCCGCCCTTGCAAGGGATAAAGATCATCGCAGCCGGAATGCGGCTCGCGACCTCGACCGCGTCGTGAATGGCGCCTGAGACCATGTCGCGCGTCTCGATCCCAAGCCTCGAAGCAGCCTCACGCACCAACGCGACGCAGTCCGGGTCAAAGGGCTGCGGCGGAATTCTAAACAGGCGCAACAAGTCCAGCGACACGCCGCAGTTCCGGGCGATGCTCTTGGCGTCGCTGGAGAACTCGGCCTCGAGCCGATCCACCTCAGCCTGCTTGAAATGGCGGAAGTCAATCGAGAAGCGGACCTCCCCGGGAATGACATTGCGGCTATTCGGCAGGACCAGCATCTGCCCAACCGTCCCCCGGCCTTCCTCGTCCCGAGCGCGCATCATCCGGTCCACCAGGTCCACGATGCGCGCGGCACAGACCAACGCGTCCTTCCGCGCCGAAGGGGGCGTGCTGCCGGCGTGCGCGTCTTGCCCGACCACCACCGCATCGTACGACACCATGCCTTGCGCGCCAGTGACAATGCCGACCCGCTTGCTCTCTTGCTCCAGGATAGGCCCTTGCTCAATGTGCAGCTCGAAGTACGAGTCCACCGGGAACGCTTCGGCCTTCTCTGATCCGCGATACCCGATCCCTTCGAGTGCGGCGCGGACGGTCACGCCTTCCCTATCCGTGAGGGCGTACGCGGACTCCAGCGGAAGGGCTCCGGACCACACAGCGGAGCCCATCATTGACCGGCCAAACCGGCTCCCCTCCTCATCGGTCCAGTTAACGAGTTCCAACGGCGCCTCGGTGGTGATCCCGAGATCGTTCAGACTACGGATCACCTCTAGCCCAGCCAGCACACCCAACGCGCCATCGAACTTGCCGCCCGAGGGTTGGCTATCAAGATGACTGCCGAACAGCACCGGAGACCGGGCCGGGTCGCGTCCCTCCCGGCGGGCAAACATGTTGCCGATGGCATCGACGCGGACCGCCAACTTGGCCTGCTCGCAGAGGAGCCGGAATCGATCCCGGCCGGCGCGGTCGGCCTCCGTCAACGCTAGTCGGCGCACGCCGCCCTTCGAGGTGGCCCCGAGTGCTGCCAGCTCCATGAGACTGTCCCATAGTCGCTGGCCGTTGATGCGGTGATGGGTCCTAGGCGCCATGTCCACACGGTTTAAGCTGAGCCGTTTAGCTGTGCCAGGCATTTTGCGAAGCCAGCCTTGGCTTAGTTCTGAGATTCGCGCGAAATTGAAACGATGAAATAGCCCTCGGGCACAATCCGGTGCTTTTGGCGGGTTCGCAAAACGTGGAACGAGTTGTGACGAGTTGGATCAGCTGCTGGCTGCTGAGGCACATTGCGATCGCGCGGCTTATCTCGAGGTCGTGACCGACAATATAGGCTGCGTTGCCCGGTCACTCAAAGTCGATAACAGCATTAAGAAGCTGTGCAAGTCTAATCCTTGATTTCGTTACGGATGCACTCTCCAAATTTTGGCAAGCGCGTATTGTCAACGATGCGCGCCGCCTTCTTGCTCGATCAGCGCACGGTGGACCGGCGCCGGTAGAAACGGCAATTCGAACTTGACCGAGAGGTATGTTTCCCGGCGCGCTCCGCCGCCTTCCATGCTGCGCCAACCTCGAAGCCGTCCGCGGTGACCTGATGGTTCGCGCCTCGCTCGCCCGGTTCGAAGTCAGCTGCTGCTTCAGCGTAATCGTCATCAGCTTGCCGATAGCATCCAGGCCCCGTGCGGGCGACCTCGGAGAACCAGGAGCGAAATCCTGATCGTCGGCAGATTCACCCGCAGCGGCAGCGCCCATGAAGGGGCTATCATCACCGCCCAACACTTCCCACACAATAGTTTTGACAAATTGCCCAAAACCACCCGGCGGATCGAGACTCATTGCTTCGGCCATACTGCCGGACAAATTGCTATGTCGCACGCCGCGGCCACGCAGGCCGAATTGCTTTCGTGCATGGACGACTCGGGGATCACCCGCGAGCACTGGAAGATCATGTTCATCTCGGGGATGGCCTTCTTCACCGACGCCTACGACCTGT
>JAFAHH010000258.1 GCA_019237355.1 Acetobacteraceae bacterium
TCAGAATTCTGAAATCTGAGCTCGTTATCGCGGATGATACCGGTACCGTGCAAAACGCCGCCGCGCACTCGAGAGCTCGGTCCCATCGGCCCGTAAACGTAGACGATCGACGCGGCACCATCAGCCCGCACATCATCTACGATCAGCGCAGCGCAGGTGTTAGCGTCCCAGGCCGCATCGCTCCATGCGCCGAGAAAGCGGCGATAAGGTTCCGAGATGGTTGCAGGGTCGGCAAGATGATAGCTGACGGTTTGTTCGCAAAATACGCGCCCCGGTGCGGCTTCGGGCAGAGCCGGCGGCGTTTGCGCCAGCGCGGAGCCGCTAACCAGCGCCGTAAAGAATGACACTATATTGGCACGGGAAAGCATGATCGACCACACAATTCAGGAAAGCCTCACCTCGCGGGAGGAGCCGCTAGGTGAGGCGGGCAGGCTCAAGCCGGCCCAGAAGCTTGTCGGTCGCCAGTCTTCTTCAACACTCGAGGTTATGGCTCGATACTCCTTGCACCACCTCCGCACACCGGCGTTATTCTGGCCCCAGTGCCGCGCAACGCGGATAAGAACGAAGACGCCCGGGGTGATTAAGAAACCGTGTCGAAAAGAATGCGGGCGGGTCCCGGCACGCTCGCACCGACACAGTGAGCCTCGCTGAGTTATCGCAAAGCAGTATTTCGGAGTCGAAGTCAAGATGTCTCAAACGGTACTCGTTACGGGTGGAGCCGGATACATTGGCAGTCACGCCTGCAAGATGCTGTCGCGGGCGGGGCACCACCCGATAGTTTTCGACAATCTGTCACGGGGATATCGGGAGGCGGTGCGCTGGGGGCCTCTTGTTGAGGGCGACCTTGCCGACCTTGAAGGACTGGTGGCAGCTATCCGGAAGCATCGGGTATCTGCGGTCATGCATTTTGCCGCATTTGCTTACGTCGGCGAATCAGTCGCCGATCCGGCACTTTATTATCGAAACAACTTAGGCGGAACCCTGTCGTTGCTCGAGGCAATGCGTGAAACTGGCCTCGACAAAATCGTCTTTTCATCTACCTGCGCGACCTACGGCATGCCCGAGGTGGTCCCGATCCCGGAAACCGCTCCGCAGCTGCCGGTCAACCCCTATGGCGAAACGAAACTCGCGATCGAGCGGGCGCTGCGATGGTATCACCAAGCGTATGGCCTGCGATCGATGTCGTTGCGCTATTTCAACGCTGCCGGAGCCGACCGCGAAGGCGAAATCGGCGAACTGCATGAACCCGAAACGCACCTCATTCCATTGATCCTGCACGCCGCGCTCGGCAAACGCTCGCATGTCGACATCTATGGGACCGACTATCAGACGCCCGATGGAACGGCTGTTCGCGACTACATTCACGTCGAGGATCTGGCCGAAGCTCATCTGCGCGCGCTTGAGCATCTCTGTGCGGGGGGGGAGAGCGCGGCTCTGAACCTGGGCACCGGGTCCGGTCACTCAGTGCGCGAGGTGATCGCCGCAGCCGAGGCGAGAACCGGGCGGCTGATAGCGCGCCGTGAGGTTGCCAGGCGGCCGGGTGACGCGCCGATCCTGGTTGCCGACCCTGGTGTGGCCGGCCAGCAGCTTGACTGGCGTGCTCGCTGTTCCGACCTCGAGACGATCATCGACACCGCGTTTGCCTGGCACAAAAGAATGGCCGGATAAAAGCTTCCTCCGGCTCTTTCGAGGTAGAGGCGCTTGGGGGCGCGGAATGAATTTCATTAGCGCCCGTTGTGCGGAAGCGCCTCGGCCGAATTCGTCGCGGCGGCAGCTTGTCGGGGCTACCCATGACCACGATCGAAATGGACGAGGTTGCGACGCGCTACCCCTACAGGGTGGCGGCGCCTTCGCGTGGCCCGATCCGGGTGCATGGGAAGTTCTTCTTTGCAGGTGAGCGAAAGCATTTCGTGAAGGGGGTCACCTACGGCCCCTTCGTGCGCGGCAGCCATGGCGCGCAATTCCCCGAAGCCGGCGTGGTCGACAACGACTTTGCGCTGATGCAGGAAGCCGGGGTGAACACCGTCCGAGTATTCTCGGTGCCTCCCCTTTGGCTGCTTGACGCTGCGCATCGGGTCGGTCTGAGGGTGCTCGTCGGCCTCCCCTGGCCGCAGCACATTGCATTTCTTGAGAGCGCGGGCACGCGGCGCGACATCAGGGACACGGTTTCCGCCGGGGTGCGTGCCTGCCATCGCCACGCCGCGGTCTTCGGATATCTGGTCGGCAACGAGATCCCTCCAGATATGATCCGCTGGCATGGTGTCGAGCCGGTGCGTCGGTTCGTGCGCGATCTGGTCACAGCCGCGAAGAACGAGCACGAGCACGCACTCGTCAGCTATGCCAATTTCCCATCCACCGAATATCTGACGATCGACTTCACAGATTTCGTCTGTTTTAACGTCTATCTCCACGAGGAAACAGCCTTTCGCCGCTATATCGCGAGGCTTCACAATCTGGCTGTTGA
>JAFAHH010000008.1 GCA_019237355.1 Acetobacteraceae bacterium
TTGCGGCGATCAGCTTGGACCAGCTATGCGGCCCTTTTTCGATGTCCCAGCCGAAGCCGCGCGCATCGTCGGCCCAGGCGCCGTACTCGCCGGCTTGCACCAGCAACTTCTTGGGCACGCACCCGACATTCACGCAGGTACCGCCCCAGAACCGTTCCTCGGCAATTGCTACCTTGGCGCCGTAGCCGGCGGCGATGCGCGCGCAACGCACCCCCGCCGAGCCACCGCCAATCACGAACAGATCGAAGTCCGAAGCCATCACACCCCCGGTCGCCCGGGACCGGGGGCGATCCCCGGCCCTCGCTTACAGCGGTTTCATCCTGTGTAGGCTGAAACCGCTGTAGCCTGTAGTTCGAGCGAGTGATTCACGCGCTCTGGCGTTTCCGCCTCGCGCGATCACGCGCTAGCCGCCTATGCCGCCGAGCGCCAAATACTTGATCTCAAGGTACTCCTCGATGCCGTATTTGGAACCCTCCCGGCCGACGCCGGATGCCTTCATGCCACCGAATGGCGCCACCTCGGTGGAGATGATGCCTTCGTTGATGCCGATGATCCCGTACTCGAGCGCCTCCGCGACCCGGAAGATGCGTCCGACGTCGCGGCTGTAGAAGTAAGCAGCAAGGCCGAAGGGGGTGTCGTTGGCAAGCCGGACCGCCTCAGCCTCGTCCTTAAACCGGAACAAGGGGGCCACGGGACCGAAGGTCTCGTCGCGGAAAATCTCGGCTTCCTTTGGCACCTCGCAAAGAATGGTGGGCTCGAAGAAGGTGCGGCCGAGCGGGTGGCGCTTGCCGCCCACCAGTATCTTCGCACCACGTTTGACGGCGTCGGCGATGTGGTCCTCGACCTTTTGCACGGCATCGGGGTTGATCAGCGGGCCTTGGGTGACGCCCTCGTCCATGCCATTGCCAACCTTCAACTTTTGCACCGCGGCAAGCAGCTTTTCCGAGAAGGCGTTGTAGACGCTGTCCTGGACCAAGATGCGGTTGGCGCAGACGCAAGTCTGGCCGGCGTTGCGGTATTTGCAGGCAATCGCGCCTTTGATCGCCTCGTCGAGGTCGGCGTCCTCGAACACGATGAAGGGTGCGTTTCCGCCTAGCTCCATGCTGGTGCGCTTGATCGTTGGCGCGCACTGCTCGAGGAGCTTGGCGCCGACGCTGGTACTGCCGGTGAAAGAGAACTTGCGAACCAACGGGTTGGTGGTGAGCTCACGCCCGGTCTCTGACGCGGGTCCGGTGATGATGTTGCAGACGCCTGCGGGCATCCCCGCCCGTTCGGCGAGCACGGCCAAGGCCAGGGCCGAGAACGGGGTCTGGCTCGCCGGCCGCAGCACTCCGGTGCACCCAGCAGCCCAGCCGGGGGCCGCCTTGCGGGTGATCATGGCGGCGGGGAAATTCCAGGGGGTGATCGACGCAAATACGCCAACCGGCTCTTTTTGCACGATAATTCGACGGCCAGGCAGATGCTGTGGGATGGTGTCGCCGTAGACGCGCTTGCCCTCCTCGGCGAACCATTCGATGAAGTTGGCGGCGTATGCGATCTCGCCTTTCGATTCAGTGAGCGGCTTGCCCTGCTCGGCGGTCATGATGACGGCGAGATCATCGGCGTTGGCCATCATCAGGTCGTACATGCGGCGAAGCACGGCGGCCCGTTCTTTGGCGGTCTTGCTGCGCCAGGCTGGCTGGGCGCGATGGGCGGCCTCGATCGCCCGGCGGGTCTCCTGGGCTCCCATAGCCGGAATGTCGCCGATCGCTTCCCCGGTTGCCGGGTTGTTCACGACCATGGTCTTGCCGCTATCGGCTTCGACCCATTTGCCATCGACGTAGTTGGTCTGACGGAAAAGGCTCGGGTCCTTCAGCGGCAAGGGTGATGCCGGGTTCAGCATGGCGGTTCCTCCTCTCCGGTGTGTGGGGGCAGAGATAGGAGGAAGCGGGGAGAGGCGGAAGGGCGTGTGCCGCTTCGCCGAAATGTCACGAGTATTCGCGAAGCAGGGCAGGTCAGATGGCTCAATCGGGAGCCGGTATGAATATCGTCCTGCTCATCTTTCTCGGCGCGGTTGCCGCTACTGGGTTCGCAACCGCCGGCGTCTGGCTTGGCCACCGTTTTTTGCGCGGGCGAATAGCGGAGGGACACCACGAGGTGTTGCTGGCGCTGTTTCAAACGGGCGGCACTCTGCATGCGGTATTTCTGGCCTTTCTGGTTGTCGCTGTCTGGCAGTCCTACGACACGGCACGCGGCAACGTCGCTGAAGAGGCTTCGGCACTTGCCACTCTTTATCGGACGAGCGCTGGAATGGAGGTCAACACGGGAGGGGAGCTGCGAAAGCTACTTCGCCAATACGTGCAAGCAGTCATCGAGGACGAATGGGCGGTCCAAGCAAAGTCCGGGAGCGCAAGCCCCAGGGCACGGGCTGCGGGCCTTGCGATGTACCGACTTTTCGGCCGTGAGGGCCTGGCCTCGAAGCAGAACGACTCCGCTATCAATGCGGCAGCATTGGAGATCATCGCGCAAATTCAGTCCGACCGGAACAAGCGGACGCTGCAATCCGAGGATTCGCTTCCCGCAATCATCTGGTTCGCCGCAATCGGCTCTGGCACGATCGTCTTGGCGATGAGCTTCTTTCTGATCTCCGAGCAGGTCGCGCGGCAAATGATTCTCACGAGCATCATTGCCAGCACGATCGCTCTGCTGCTGTGTACGACGTTCGCACTGAGCCGCCCGTTCTTCGGACCATTGGCGCTTCAGCCGGAGCCGTTCAAGCATTCTCTGCAGGTGTTCGATGCAGTGGACGCGGCACTCGGGACGATGGGAAGTCGCTTGGTCAGGAAATCGCTGTACGCCGCGGCTTTCGCGCGATGACTGGGCGAGATGACTGCGAGAGATCGCGCGTTAGAGCGTGGATTGTTACGAACAAGGAACAATTAGGGCGTGCGTCGGCGTGACGTGCTTATGCTGGTTTGAGCGGTTTTAGGGGTTTGAGCTTACGGAGGGCGCGGATGGCTTCCTCTATCTCAGGTTCCCATTTGGTTCGGCGTGGTTTGGCCGGCCCGATGGGAGGCCCTGGTTGTGACTCTGCCTGAGTCTCGGGGACCCGGTGGAGTTGCGGTGGGGGCGCACAAACGAGAGGGGCGGGTTCAGGTTCCGGAGGTTTGGGGAGGCTGATGCGCTGCCATGATTCGGGGACACGGATGCCGAGCATCCAGCAGAGCGGACGCAGCAGTTTTTGGAGTTG
>JAFAHH010000518.1 GCA_019237355.1 Acetobacteraceae bacterium
CAATTCGCTCGCGAATTGTGAACCCGAGTCCGCCTCAAGCCATCGCGCTCTAAGTGATTGGATTGCAAAGGCTCTGCCTTTGCTGGGGTCCAGGGGCAAAGCCCCTGGCCTTCTTTCGTGCGACCGACTTCAACGCTTTTTCGCAGCTTGGTAGAGCGCTTCCAGTCAGCATGGAAGCGCTCTAGAACGGTTTCCACCCAGGTGGAACCGCTCTAGGTTTTGGCTGCGAGCAGATTCACGCGATGTGGATCGCCTTCGCGATTCCACCTGATCGCGATCTGCTCTAGATGGCGGGCGTCCCGATGCTGAAATTCGTCGCGCGCTAACTCTGTCCTAAACCAATCGACCTAAAACGACATGCCCCCCACTTTCGCCGGGCATGACGATGTGCCTCGTCACCTTTGATTCGAACACTTACGCGGATGGCCGAGCAACGGCGGCCCTGACATTGACGCCATGGACATTGCAATCGACACCCTTCTCGAATCGACCAGCCGCGCCCTCGTATCCCCGCCCGGCTTGCGAAGATTCTCCTCCCGCCTGGTCCGGCTGGATCATGCCTTCCTCCGCGACCGGCTGCGCAATGCCCGAGCCTATGACCGCATCGCTGGGTATTTCCGTTCCTCCATCTTCGAGGTCGCGGCCGAAGAATTACTCACCGTCGGCCGGGTCCGGGTGGTCTGCAATTCCGATCTCAGCCCTGAGGATCTGAAAGCGTCACAACAAGCCCGCGCCCAAGCAATGCTCCAGCGGTGGTGGGCCGGGGCCGGCGGCCCTGGCAGCAGCGCCGGGGACATCCCGCTTACCCTCGAAACAATGCTCCACCGCGACCGCTTCGCCCAGCTCCGCGATCTGCTCGCGGCCCGGGACGGCAACGGCCAGCCCAAGGTGGAGATCAAAGTAATCGATAGGCTCTCCGCCCCCCTGGTGCATGGCAAGGCCGGAATCATCACCCTCGCCGGTGGCGGCAAGACCTGTTTCATTGGCTCCGTAAATGAAACCCGCGAGGCCTGGCAGGATCACTACGAGCTGCTCTGGGAGGATGAAAGCGAAGCAGGCATTGCCTGGACCCAGGCCGAGTTCGATTTCCTATGGGATAAAGCGGTGCCGATGCCGGAGGCCGTCATCCGGGAGATCGACCGCTGTACCGGCCGGGTGGAAATACGGATCGAGGATTGCCCCTCCTGGAGCCCGGCCGGTCCCACCGACCTCCCCCGCGCCGCCCTCGCCGAAGCGCCCATTGTCCGGCACGGGGAGGGCCTGCAGCCCTGGCAGAAGGCCTTCGTGGCCGAGTTCCTCCAGCAGCGCCAGACATACGGGAAGACGCGCCTGTTGCTCGCCGACGAGGTGGGGGTAGGCAAAACCCTTTCGCTCGCAACCTCGGCCTTGATGACGGCCCTGCTCGGCGACGCGCCGGCCCTGATCCTCACCCCGGCAACCCTCTGTCAGCAGTGGCAGGTGGAGCTTTACGACCGGCTCGGCATTCCCTCAGCGCGCTGGGTCTCCGCCCGCAAGCTGTGGATCGACCACTGCAACCATGTGATCCGCACCAGTGGTCCGCGGGACATCCTGCGCTGCCCCTATAAGGTGGCAATCGTTTCGACCGGCCTGATCATCCAAAACTCCGAGGAGGCCGCGTGCCTCTTGGAGAAGCGCGCCCGGCCGGGTGAAGCGGCATATGGGGTGGTGGTGCTCGATGAGGCCCATAAAGCCCGCGCCAGCGCCAAACCCGGCCAGGATACGCGGGAAGAGAACAAGTTGCTCGCCTTCATGCAGGCCATTGGCGAGAAGGCGCGGCATGTGCTGCTCGGAACCGCAACCCCGGTCCAAACCGATCCGCTCGAGCTCTGGGACTTGCTCCGCGTGTTGGCGAGCGGCGCGGATCACGTGCTCGGGGATCATTACTCCCCCTGGCGGACCCGGCCGAAGGATGCCCTAGCGCTGGTTTGCGGTACGCATAGGCCGCGCACGGAAGATGCGGCCTGGGATTGGCTGGCCAACCCGATGCCGCCCGCGCGGGAGGGCGCCCTCTTTGATAACATGCGGGTCGATCTAGCGGTCAGCAGTGGGACGTATCGCACCACCCGCTCCTACACCGAGCTCGATCCCGATTTCACCCGGCCGACGCTGCAGTCGCAGCTCGCCCACGATCAGGATGAGCTTGCCTTCTTCCAGCGCCACAACCCGGTGGTCCGCCATACCGTGCTTCGCCGCCGGGTATCGCTGGAGAAAGCAGGGCTGATGAAGCCAGTGGGAGTGGAGGTGTATCCGCGCGAGCCTGAGCCCCACGGACGCACCCGCGCCTATTTCGGCGAAACCGGACGTGCCGTTGCCACCACCCTGCTTCTGCGCGAGGCGTTCGAAGCGGCGGATGCCTATACCAGCGCGCTGATGGCGCGGAACAAAGGCGCTGGTTTTCTGAAGAGTCTATTGCTCCAGCGTATTTGCTCCTCCAGCCGGGCCGGGCTTGGTACGGCGGAGGTAATCGCCCGGCATTATGGCCTGATCGGCCCAGCCGGGCCGGGTGCGGCGCGGCGCCAAACCCAAGCCCCTGCGGCCCTCCTCACGGATGAGGAGGAGGACGAAACCACGGATCTGCGCAATATCGGCGAGCCCTCGGCGGAGGAACGAGCCGCCTTCGGCCGCCTGCTGACCGCCCTGAAAGAAGCCGCCGCCCAGCCCCCGGGGGGCGACACCGCCGACCCCAAGCTCCGTGTCGTGCGCCACTTTCTCGCCGAGCAGGGGTGGCTCGCCAAATGGGGCTGTATCATTTTCTCCCAGTATTACGATACAGCCCGATGGGTGGCGGAATGTTTGGCTGCGGAATTTCCCGGCATCCCCCTTGGTATTTACGCCGGTGCTGGGCGTTCCGGCGTGTTTCGGGACGGGCAATTCACGGCCCAAAACCGCGAGGCCATCAAAGCTGCCGTGCGCGAACGGGAGATAAGGTTGCTGGTCGCGACCGATGCCGCCTGCGAGGGTCTCAACCTGCAAACGCTGGGCACCCTGATCAATATCGACCTGCCCTGGAATCCCTCGAAGCTCGAGCAGCGCTTGGGTCGTATCAAACGATTTGGCCAGGCTCGGGAGTTCGTGGAGATGCTTAACCTGGTCTACGAAGGGAGCCGCGATGAGGTAGTGTACGACCGGCTCTCGGAAAGGATGAAAGACCGGTTCGACATCTTCGGCCAGCTTCCCGATACGCTGGATGACGACTGGATCGATGATCAGGCGCTGTTGGCATCCGAGTTGCAGAAATATGCCGAGCGGAAGGAACGGGCCACGGCGTTCGATATTCGCTGGGGCGGGACAGCAACAGGCGAGTTACTAACGCCCGAGGAAAAGGCCTGGCAGGCAGGATGGGAGAGCTGTGCCAAGGTACTGGCGCGCGACGATATCATGCGGGTCATGCAAGAAGGTTGGTAGCTACTTAGAGCGTTTTCCACTCACGTAGAACCGCTCTAGGAGTCGTTTTTAGAGCAGATTCACGCGATGGGATCACCTGCGGCGATCCCACTTGATCGCTATCTGCTCTAGGTGGCTTGAAGCACAGCGCACAACGCATTGCGTCGCAGGTGCGGACCCTGGTTTCCGGCGCCGTGGCTGGGCATACCTTGCCGATCCCAATCGGGTGCAAATGCCTATTCGCATGGTGCTCAAGGAAATTCACCTCGGCATTCGGATCAAGCTGCCCGTCGAAGGCCGAGGATACGATGCGCGCGCCAGGCGGCGCCCATTCCCGGCGCGCTTGGCTGCTCTGATCGAGGGTGAAATTCACCACCATTCGGCCGGTGTCCAGGCGTTTCGCCCCCGGGTGACGGGTATAAACCACGCAATCCACTTCTCCGTTCGAGAGTGCGGTTACTTGCGCAGCCAACGTATTGGCAAACTCCGGGAACGCGACGATTTCCCCGACGTGCGAAAATCGAACATGGGCGCGGCGTGCGTAGCCCGGCGGCAAGCGCGCGAGTTCCGCGCGCGCTCTGTCGATGGCGCACCGCGTGTGTGGCTCGAGCAGCTGCAGTATATGGTGGCGGAGAGGGCCCGATCCGCTCTCGAACGACTCTGCAACAAAGCCATTAACGACACCGCGCACCACGGAAGCCGCGACAGCATCCCGGCCATCATGCGCATAGCACCCGGCGCCGCATAGGCGGGTGGGCACACAGCTCGAAAGCGGCATGCGTAGGCTGGTTCCCTGTTTCTTGCTCGAGCCGAAGAAGCTTCCTTGAGAGAGCAAAGTGCGGAAGTCTCCGGCGCCTTCTGCCACTCCCGCCGCGATGGATTGCCGGATTGCATTCTCCATCAGGACGCGCACCCTAAACACCAGGCGGAGCGCGGCGTTGCGCATTTCGTCTGGAACCGTT
>JAFAHH010000555.1 GCA_019237355.1 Acetobacteraceae bacterium
GGTAATGTTGTCGCCGACATTGATCGGGGAAAGCGGGTCGTAGGTGCCGCTCGGCGGATAGTAAAAGCCCGCGACGATGACGTTGGTCTTGATGTCCGGGTTGGAGTACGGCCAGATGAATGCGGACAGCGTTGTGTCTGCCGCCCCGAAGGCGCTTCCGACCCGCTGGCCATCGATGTGGGCGCCCGACAGCGACCCGAAGGGCTGGACGATTTCAAACCCGGCGGGGTGCCCAAGGACACTGGTGAAGTGGACGTAGCGGGCAACGAAGAGGTTGACCTCCAGACCCGAGTCCTTGACCGTTGGTCCCCGGGCGAAGTTGAACTCGGTATTGTGGCCGTAGATCCAATAACCGAGAAGTAAGTTGCTTCCGGCTGGCAGCGGAAGGAACTCGTAAGGCTCGACCTCCTGTGCCCCGGCTCGGGTTGCGCCCACGGTCAGCAGCATGCAGACCAGCCCGCCTAGCGCGAGATTTAGTACTAGCCTCGTTGCGTCAACGCGTCTTATGCGCACGTTTGATTACCCCCCTTGCTTATTCGAGTTCAGGCCTTGACCAAGTGTTCGAGACCTGCATGGCAACGAAAATTAGCTCTTTGACGCGGACGGCAGCATGACCGAGCGTCACGCCAGCATCAAGTCGACGAGCTGGAAGCGGCGACCGGGCGGCCGAACTGCTCGCGGTTGCGGCGTCGTAGGCCGCCGGCGACGCAGAGCCGACCTCGGGCCCGTCAGCCCGAAGGCACCGATCTTGCCGCAACGCCCGGCAGCCAACCCCGCTTCTGCTCCTCGGAACCGCACAGGTAAATCTACGCCGGCGGCCCCCTTGTGGCTCTTGCCCGGTCGCGCCCGGCGCACGCAGGTGTCGTGCTGTGTGTGCGTCGTCCTCCTCCGTTACGCCGAGCCGGCGGACAGCCGAATGCCAGCCGGTTGAGACGGTCTAAACCGGGTAGTGACCCGCTCCCCAGGGCTGGCCGGGCGGCGGCAGCTTGCCGACCCGGCCAGCGCCCTACGGCGAGGATCTGATCAGTCTAGAAAATCGCGAATTATTGGCGCGACCTCCTCGATTCGGGCAATCAGGAAGAGATGCCCGTCATCCAGGGTAACCAGACGCGCATTGGGTATCATGCTCGCCAGGATGCGCCCGTTTGCCACTGGAACGATAGGGTCATCGGTGCCCATCATGACCAGGGTCGGCTGTCGGACCCGATGCAACCAGTGAATGCTGGTCCACCCGGTCCCCGCCAACAATTGATACACGTAGCCAAGCCCGCTTGGCGGGGCGAGATGCCTACCGTGGGTCGCAAGCAACTCCGGCTCCTCGCGGAAGCGACCGCCATAAAGCTCGCCCCCGACTTTGCTCATATACTCCGAATCGACATAGCGCCTCGGGGTGACCATCTTCGCCAAGACATCCAGCCGGCCGGGCACCATAACTACCCCCGCGGACGTGGCTGCCAGAATGAGACGGCGGCACTGATCCGGGTGTTGGAACGCGAATCGCTGCGCAAGCGCGCCGCCCCAGCTTACTCCCAACACATCGACCGGCTCCTTGATGCCGAGGGTTTCCAGGAATTCTGCCGCGAGCCGGGCGAGGCCTGGGAAACGATATGGCAGGGTCGGCCTCGGCGAGCCCCCGACTCCGGGAATATCGAAGGCAATTACGCCAATGCCTTCGTCAGCCATCGCCGCCGCGAACGGGGCTAGCAGTTCGAGATTGGCCCCGATGCCGTTGAATACGAGGAGCGGCCGGGTTCCCGGCGCGCCCTGCCTGACTCCGAATCTGACAGTCTGACCGCTGATGTTCGCTCTATCAACTTCCATGCCGAAGCTCTTCAAATGTTACGAGGGTCCTTGCGCCTTTACTCCTTCGTGTGGCCAGACGCATCCCCCGAATGGGGAGGTCGAGCAGCGCCTATCGGGGAAAATCGAATCGAGAGAGGCGGTCGAGTGCTGCCTTGTCCGGTGTGCCGAGGTTGCAGAAAATTGGCGAGCGCCACCGCTGTAATATGATGGAGTACGTAGCTCGGTCGCTCCGCGACCGGCGGAGATAGGCGGTATGCTCCTATAAAGGCCCGCAGCCGAACTGTTGCTGGATGAAATTGCACCATGACTGAACACGAAGCCCGAGTCGCGCTTATTGAAGGCTGCCGCTCGTTGAACACCCTGGGAATCAATCAAGGTACCTCGGGAAACGTCAGCATACGCTACGGTGAGATCATGCTGATCTCCCCGTCAGCCATCCCGTATGATTTGCTTGAACCAGAAATGATTGCAGCCATGCCGATAACAGGCGAATATGGGGCCTGGAGCGGCGACTTGCCTCCCTCCTCGGAGTGGCGAGTTCATCTGGATATTTTGCGGTCCCGCTTCGATGTCGGAGCCGTCGTGCACAGTCACCCGACTTTCTGCACCGCGTTTGCAATCGCGCGCAAAGAGATTCCCGCGGTGCATTACATGATGGCGGCGTTCGGCGGCCCAACGGTGCGTTGCGCGCCCTATGCGACGTTTGGCACGGTCGAATTGTCCGCACACGCTCTGCGCGCATTAGAAGGCCGAAATGCCTGCTTGCTCGCCAACCACGGTATGATTGTGTGCGCCGCGACCCTATCCAAGGCGATGTGGTTGGCCGTAGAGCTTGAAACTCTCGCCCGGCAATATTGGCATAGTCTGCTGATTGGCCAGCCGGCGATCCTGACCAAGGCCGAATTTGCGGAGGCAGCGCGGGCCTTCGGGAAGTACGGCCTGCGGGATGAAACGACTGTTCCTGACCTGCGCCAGACCGGCACCCAAGACCCGGATGACCCTGCCACTTGATTCAGAACCCGTCAATTATTGGCAATGAGACCTTGCCGAATCCAGCCTCATTCGGGCTTGTAACGCCTGATGGCTTCAGGTCGAAGCCGCCCTGCCGCTTTTGGTTCATGGAATCGCATCGCAGTATCGCGAGCCAGATCTGAGACGGGGTGCGATACGCGCTCGTTCTGACGGGAAAACCTGCCCATGCCGGTGCCTTATGTCTACTGCATGGCTCTTGTCGCCTCGATTTACGGGCTCCCTCCCCGTGTGCTTCCGGCAATTCAGGCCGTTGAGGGGGGCCGACCTGGAACCGTCCATTCGAACGGCGATGGCTCGGCGGATTTTGGAGTAATGCAGGTGAATACGCGATGGCTACAGCCGCTGTCCCGCTATACCGGGTTGAGCGTGGATGTCGTGCGTTCGCGCCTCATCTTGGACCCGTGCTTCAACATTGCCGCTGCTGGCGCGATTCTCAGGACCTATCTCGAGGAAGCCAATGGCGATCTCATGCAGGCAATCGGCTACTACCATTCGCACACACACGAGCTCGGTCTTGCATATCAGAACCGAGTACTCGGCGCGGCGGCAGCGATGTTTCGCAAAGTGACCCGCGCTCCTACTCGAGCAACGCCGCGAGGGTGATAGGGAAACCCTGGCCGAAGAACATCGCCGCAGGCGGCCCAGTGGTTTTTGACGGCTGCGAGCAAGTGGGCAGACCGGGGCACGCCCTTTTCATGCAGCCAATCTGCTTCCTCACGAGCAGCGTCGCTGGGGCCGGGGTGCGGACCGACCTGACTGTGCCAGGGCTTATTCTCCCGTAAACCGGGGAGCGCGCTTATCGAGGAACGCCGCAACCGCCTCGCGGTGGTCGGCGGTCGCGTGCGCGAGCGACTGCATGGAAGCCGCGAGCTCCAGGTACGTATCGAGCCTGACATGTCGGCTTTCCAGAATTAGCCTCTTCGTCATGCGAACGGCATGCGGCGGATTGGCGGCGATCCGGTTCGCCAGCGCACGCGCCGCTGAGAGGAGCTGATCGTCAGGGACGACCTGGGAAACCAGGCCGCAAGCGAGCGCGTCATCCGCTCCCAGCGCGTCGCCCGTGAACGCCATTTCGCAGGCCTTGGAAAACCCGACTACCCGGGGCAGCAACCATGCGCCCCCATCCCCAGGGATGATCCCGACCTTTACGAAGCTTTCGGCAAAGCGCGCGCTCTTGGCGGCGATCCGAATGTCGCACATGCAAGCCAGATCAAGCCCCGCACCAATCGCGGGGCCATTGACCGCGGCAATTACGGGAACATCGAGGCGCTCGAAGGCCAGCGGGATCCGCTGAATGCCTTGCTTGTAATAAGCCGGCGTGAGGGCTGGTCGGGCGGCCCTCCTTTCGGCGGCTTCCTGCATTGCCCGAACATTTCCGCCTGAGCTGAACGCCGTGCCCGCCCCCGTCAGAATAGCTACCCGCACCGAGCTATCGGCGTTGATGCGCTCGAGCGCCACGACGATGCCGTCCACCATATCGGTCTCGGAAATCGGATTACGCAGCTTCGGCTGGTTCAGCGTCATAGTGACAATGGGCCCGTCCTGCTCGTATAGAACCGCAGTGGTCATGCGCATCTCTCCGTTTAGAGCGCGATGGCTCGAGGCGGAAAACCCCCGGACGCCTCGCACCGATCAGGGGGCGGAAGCCTGAATCGCGCTCTCAATATCGAAGCTGTAGAGCATCATGACTTCGACCTGAAGTCATCATGCTCAGCGTAAGCCTAAGCCGCGAGCGATCATGCCGCGCAGTATCTCGCGGGTGCCGCCGCGCAGGCTGAATGATGGCGCGTGCAGGGTGGTATAGGCGAGCACGGCGCTGAACTCATCGGCCGCCTTCAGATTAGGCTCGGTGCTGACCAGAAGCCGGGCTACTTCCGGAATCTCCTGTTCAAGCAGAGTGCCCAAATCCTTGACCATCGCGGCCGGAAGGGCCGGGTTTTCGCCCGCCTGCAGCATGCCGGCTACCGACCGCGACAAGCGGCGCAGGGTTACCATATGCGCGAATAAACGTCCGAGCACGATGGCGCCTCGCTCTGAAGGATCTGGCCCGAGAGCGCGCATGAGCTCGGCCAGGAGGGTGAAGGCCGAGAGGAATCGCTCCGGCCCGCTCCGCTCGTAGGCGAGCTCGCTGGTGACCTGATTCCAGCCCTCGCCGGGCGTGCCAATGATCGCGTTCGCTGGCAGGAAGCAATCCTCGAACACCACTTCATTGAAATGGTGCTCGCCCGACATCGCCAGAATTGGCCGAATGCTGATACCCGGGGTTTTCAGGTCCACTAGAAACTGACTGAACCCTCGGTGGCGATCCCCGTCGCTTTCGCCCGTCCGGCAGAATAGGATCATGAAATGCGCTTGATGCGCATTACTGGTCCATACCTTCGTACCGTTGACTGTGAAACCGCCATCCACCGGCCGGGCCCGCGTGCGCGCTGAGGCGAGGTCCGAGCCGCTATCGGGCTCGCTCATTCCGATACAAAAGTAACATTCGCCGCACGCTATACGCGGCAGCACTGTCTGTTTCTGCTCCTCGGTTCCCACCCGCAGGATGAGCGGCCCGGATTGCCGGTCCGCGATCCAGTGAGCCCCGACCGGCGCCCCGGCCGCCAGCATTTCCTCGAGTACCACATACCGTTCGAGTGCGCTCCGCTCATGTCCGCCGTAACGCTTGGGCCAGGTCATGCCGATCCATCCACGCTCGCCCATTTTGCGGCTGAACTCGGGGTCCCACCCGATCCAGCTCTCGGCCCGCTCCAGCGGTGTTCGTTGCGCGAGCTCGGCGGTTAGAAAAGCACGAATCTCTTCGCGCAACGCTTCGGCTTCGGGGCAGGGAGGCGGCGGCGGGAAATTGAATGCACTCATTCGGCTGCGCCCAGCAATATAATTTCGGCCCACAACCGGCTCGCTCCGGCATGTGCCAAATGGCGACCAAGCAGGCGATTCCATTCCGCTTCATTGCCGTACTCGTCGCGCCACGACCACAGCCGCTTGGTGAAAAAATGCAGCCGGTGCTCATACGTGAAACCAATCGCTCCATGAATCTGATGCGCCATGGCGGCGGCAATTCCGGCGGCCTCGCCAGCGCGCGCCTTCGCCGCCGCAATCGGCAACCTTCGAAGGCCATCAGCAAAAGCTTCCACGGCGAGATCGGCGGCGGCCGAAGCGGCAGCCGCCTGGCCGGCCATCACCGCTAAGTTCTGCTGCACCGCCTGAAACTTTCCGATGCGCCGGCCAAATTGAACCCGCTCCTGCGCGTATTGCGTTGTGACCTCGACAATGCGCGTTAAAGCGCCGGCGATCTGTAAACAGCGTACACCGCCCCGGCGGCGCGCAATCCAGTCTCCTCAATCGGCGCAGGTACGAAAGCTTCCGGCGCCCTGGTAAGCTGCAAATCATCCCGCGGCTCACGCGCAAGATTTTCGCCCGGGGAAACGTTCCATGCGGAGCGGAAAATCAGGGCGAGCTGAGGCGGCTCGGCGGGGACGAGTACAGCAGCGCCGGCCGCGCGCCGACCCCAAGGCACACGCTCAAGCGTTCCTTCAAAGCGCCCCGAGCCACTCCGGCGAAGGTTGCGGGCGCAAGCAAATGTCAGCGGCCCTTGCGGGACTGGAATTCCGGCCCTGCCCAAGAGCCAGCTCGCCAGCAGGGTCTCCGGAAGCGGCAAAGGGAGGGCATGTTCCCCAGCGAGTCGTACGAGGCCGAGCGCATCCGCGACGGTAACGCCATAGCCCCCAGCTTCTTCCGGCAGAAGTGCGGCGGTCAGCCCCGCTTCCTCGATGGCGTTCCATGCCGCGTCAGCGTATTCCCCCCGCTCGGCGGCGCTCAGCACAGGCGGCTCCACGTATTGCCCGAAGAGGCGCGACGCCGTAGCGCGCAGGAGATCGTCCGTCATTTTGTTTCCCCCGGAGGACCCTAGAATCCCCCAGCAGAAAACGAAAGGGAACGTGAAACTTCCATGAACCCTGTGCATTGTTCCCGCGTCGTAGGGGATCCGCGTAAGGCGGTCCGGACCGGTGAGGGGCCCACTGCGCCCACCGCCGCGATCGGTCGCCGGATTTGCTCGCCCAACCGAAGTTAAAAT
Source organism: Acetobacteraceae bacterium (assembly GCA_019237355.1). GTDB lineage: Bacteria > Pseudomonadota > Alphaproteobacteria > Acetobacterales > Acetobacteraceae > JAFAHH01. The sequence goes on from JAFAHH010000555.1 coordinate 6,914, forward strand.
GGGTTCAGGTGATGGACCCCGCTCCAGGAGACCAGAGCCATGCCGAAACAATCAACACGCCAAAAAGAAATTGTCGGCCGGGTCATGCACGAGTTTAAACATGGCGAGCTCGAGACTGGCGCAGGCAAAAAGATCCGCAACCCCCGGCAAGCGATCGCTATCGGGCTCAGCGAGGCAGGCGCATCGAAATATCAGAGCCCGGTCGAAAAACGCCGTAGCCGTGCGCGTACAGAACGCAAGGAACGCGCC
>JAFAHH010000626.1 GCA_019237355.1 Acetobacteraceae bacterium
ACTCTCCCAAGCTTCGGGGAACAACCGGCCGGCATGACGCATCCAGTCAAGTTCCCAGCCTGCGGTGATGCTGAAGAAGACAGCTTCGCTGACGCTATCGGGATGCGCCTGAGCGTAAGCCAGGCCCAACGTCACGCCCCAGGAGCCTCCGAATAGCAGCCATTGTTCGACTCGTCGCAGCTCTCGAAGCCGCTCAATGTCGGCCAGCAAATCTGACGTCGTGTTCGCCTCAAGGGCCAAAAGGGTGTCGCCAGCGCACGGCGTGCTGCGTCCGCAGCCACGTTGATCGAAGAGGATGAGACGGTAACGGTCGGGATCGAAATAGCGTCGCCAGCCGGGCACCGCACCCGAGCCAGGGCCGCCGTGAAGCACGAGCGCCGGCTTGCCGTTCGGGTTTCCGCACTCCTCCCAATAGATCCGATGACCGTTGCCAACGTCCATCAGGCCGCAAGCGTAGGGCTCGGTCGGCGGGTAGAGCTCGGGCATGCGCACCTCTATCGCTGAGCATGACGCAGCCGAGCAAGGTCTGCTTAGGGTCGACTTGGGTCATTTAACTGGAGAGGCTGATTGAGCAGCATCGGGCCCGTGAGCCGAAGCAATCACCTACGGGATGTTCAACCTTTTCGACGTGCGTACTCGAGGCTCGGTGCTGAACACCCCCGACCCGCTTGGGCGCGGATTCCTGGCCGAGCTCGATGATGTCGAAGAATTTGTAAAGGGCTAACCGAAATGAATAGACTTGAGCAGGCCGCCGCGTGCCAATAACAGTGCCGGCCGACATACGCCCGCTGAAAACCGGAGGCATAGTCGATGCGCCGCTGGCTTGCGCTCGCCGTTGTCGCGCTGGCGGCCCCGCACGCTGCGGGAGCCGCGGCGCAAGCCCCACCCCTCTACTACTGCGACCCGCTGCACGTTTATTACCCAGCCGTGGAGAGGTGCCCCGTGCCGTGGCGAGCCGTCGCGCCGCCGCCAGCTGCGCCTGATCACCTCGTTACCACCGACGGCCGGCGGATCGGCTTCGATCCGGCGGCCATCGTGGCGATTGCCGACCACGACCCCGATACCGGCGCCGCGGTCACCTGCATCTACGGCCTGTCGCCGCCATGGGGTTCATCCGGATTTCGGAATCGGTTACTGCTTTCCTGGCGCGCCTCGGCATCGCCAGCTGGTTCGTCAAATTGACGCGGCCCGACGGGTCTCCGGTTTGGATCAACGCGACCGCGGTCTTCCTATTGCGGAAGCCACTGCCCGGCGAATATCGCGCGGATGCAAAATCCGTCGTTTTCGCCGGTTGGCTGAGGCAGGCTGTCACGCAGGACACGGCGATTGTCAAAGGAGCCGTCGAGGCAGCGGGCGGCCGAGTTGCGATATCAGCTTACCCGTAACGTTCGGCGGCGGTGGCCAGGTAGGCTCGTCGCCCGATCGCCGTCCGATCGCGCCCCAAATGGTGCATGAAAACGCGGCCGAGAACATTCGACCAACAACTCGTGTTAGCGGTATGTGGAGAACTTCCTGGAGATGTTTAAATGAAACTCGTCCTGCCTGCCCTTACCGCGCTGGTCCTGGGCACAGCCGTTATGACGACCAGTGCATTAGCGCAGCCACATTGCTGGTGGCATGGCGTTAACCATTGCTATCCCCACCATGAGTGGCATCACGGATATTGGTACCACGGTCACTACTATTCGTATCGCTAATCAGGATTGGCTCGGCTCGCCTTCGGGTGAGCCGAGACCGTGCCCCGATGAACCCTTGCAGGGGGCGACGACACCCACTTGGTTCCGTAGGGCGCGGACTCCCACATTATCAAAACGAGCGGCCATCGTTAGGGCCGCTGGCGGATCTTCGCGTTTTTTTGCCGGATATTGAGACGACGACGCGGGAAACGCCAGATCGTCCCACCCGGGTTTAGCCTTTGATCTTCCATTCGCCACTCGACGTGCGGCACCAGGTCAGGCGGTAGTTATGGCCCGGTTGCCGTCCGGCGACGACGATGTGATGGCGCACCAGGTGGCAGACCATGCCACCAGAGTGGAACACACGGAGTATCGTGGAGGTGCCTGAGCTGTTCGTCTGCGGATTGTCCCAGGTCTCTGAGATTCCAACTTGGCTCGGCTCGGCCGCGTTCAGTCGCGCCACGCTCTCGAACAGCAGTTGATTGTCCTCCGGAGAGAGGCCTGGACCCCTGCTTCCGCGGAACGGATTAATCTGCGCTGGCGCCGCCCCGGGCAGAAGAACGCAAACCACAAGCGCAGCTGTCAAGCACTGTCGCAACCAGCGTGTCATGCATCTCTCCTCTATGTCCATAGTGACCAGCCCGCCCACCCCGCAGTAGAACGCTTTCCAATTGTTTGCACCTTGCACGTGACGCGTTTACGTTGCCGATTCGCGGCCGGCGCTATAACCGGGGCATCCCGCTCCATGCCTGCGAGTGCCAGTCTCCGCCACTTTCGCGGCATCGCTTGAATAAACCCCAGCACTCTTTAAAAGCGTCCGGGATCCGAGCCCGACAACGTCATACACTCTCTCAGAGGGGGTCTACCCGATTGCGTGATTCTGTCAATGAATGTTCCGACTTGCCGGTCTGCGCCGAGGTTGAACCTCTCATGGCGATCCCTTTCGGCAAATCTCACGGAGGCAACGCGGATGACTGGCCAACCAATCACATGAGTGTCGGCCTTGCCTGCGCAAAACACCCTGATGGCGTCTGGCCGGAGAACTTGGAGCCGTCCGTCCCTACCTTCGAGGCTCCACGTTCGGCTTTGAAACCGGGCCTTCGCGCTGCCACGCCAAGGGT
>JAFAHH010000728.1 GCA_019237355.1 Acetobacteraceae bacterium
GCCGCCGTGCGCGCTGCCGCCAGCGTGGCTCCAGCCGTTCCGATAACCACAAGGCGTCATCGGGCGGAATTAGCGCCATAATCCGCTCAAGCCGCCCGGGGTCGTGCATTAGGCCGACGCTGGCGGCTCATCATCGGCACGGCCGCCCTGCAGAATCCTCAGCCTGGCCCAAGGACTATTGGGATCAGACGCGGTGGGCATTGCACCCGCACCGGCAAGCCGTGGGCGCGACGCGGGCGTAAAGCCCAATTCGGCCCCGGCACGTAGCATGAGGTCGGCGGCCCTCGTCGCAACCCGGATATACGGCGATGCCGCGGCAGTGCCGTCCCGCGACTTGATTAACAATGGCAACTTTGCATCGGCGTCGAGCTTAGCTTGCTGCAAGATCGCCGTGCGGTGCTGGTCAACGGCAGTTACCCAAATGGTCAGGACGCCCTGATCGATCTCCTTGAGAACACCGGCTGGGGCGTCAGCGATGGCATGGCGCCAAATCTCTTGCTGACTTGGCGTGAGCCACTCGGGCGGCCCGGAAAGGCCGCCGGGCGCCTGCGGCTCGTGCATGCGCTTCCCGTGGCGCCCCTTTCGCAAGGTGCCGCGGGTCTTGAGGATGCTGATAGGCGTCGGCTTTCGGCCTCGCATTTGCACTTGCCTCCAAAAAAAGGGGAAACTGGCCCTGAAGAATGTTTGCGGGGGTCCGGTAGCGGATTGTTTCCAAAAAAAGTTTTCAGCCCCCTACCCCCCGGGCGACAGGCGGGGGCGCCCTAAAGACGCTCAATCACGTCGCCGACGGTTTCGTCAGGCCCGCACCCCTTCGCTTTCATCAGGCGGGCCAAAGCTTCAACCTGCTCGACACTCGCCTCCCGTGCATCGAGCCAGGTGGTGAAAGCGGATGTGAGTTGAGCGCGGATTATCTCGTCGTCCCACACAGGGAAGAGATCACGTGCCTGGGGCATCGCGCGCTCTACGGCACCGCGTATCGTAAGCGACTCATCGCCATAGCTTTCGATGGTTTCCTCGACCAAGGCCTCCAATGCGAAGGCGATCAAGCTGTCGGGGTGTAAGTTCTTTGTAGTGCTCATTTGGATTCCCTTTCAGTCCTACCCATCAACCTCATTACCCCAAGGCTCCCAACCCGGGCGCTTGTGCCGCGCAAACAATTCGACGCGGCGCACTGGTCCAAAGAGCCGCTCTAAAGCGCGGTACATTTCATCGGGCTTGCGCGAATGCTCGCGGCGTTCAGCAAGCAACGCCTGGCTAACGCCGCGATCTATGACCGGAAGTCCGCGGCCGCGTTTGAACAGAAGCACCTGCTCGGTAGCCTTTCGTGTGTAGAAGCCCTGGCCGGTTACTGGCTCACCATCCCGCGTAACCTTCAGCCAAGTGAATAGGTCGGACACGTACGCAAAACCCCACGCTCCACCTACCCCGAAAGCCCGATCAAGCAGCGGACCGTACACAGACAAAGCCAGTACCGAATCCGGCGCAGCCATTTTCCGCACAGGCAGCCGGAGGATCTCGTCGAGATTCATCGTCGCATAATGCCGGCTCGGGCTGCGGCCCTGCCCCTTTGCGCTGTAGGTGCGGAAGGGCCAGGGCGGGTCCGCATAGATCAGATCAAAAGGCCCCTCTGGCAGCGGCGGTGTCGCAGCACGCAGCCGGCGCGATAAGGTTTGCCGGCATGCATCCGAACAAGTCTTTGCCGACCTCCGCTGAGCCGCGAACCGCTCGCCGCACACCCTGCACGGCACCAACAGCCCCGGCGGTGTCACGATAGTTGGTATCGTGACACTCATGGAGCCGCGCTCCACGCTCAACTTGATTCCCTTTTAGCCGCTTTCGCTTTGCGCCCGAGAGCAATCCTTGCTGAGCGGCCGGTGCCTCGATCAACCTCGATCAGCTCGGCTCGCTCCAACACGTGTAAGGACCGATCTTTCGCTTGCCGGCTCACCCCAAGTGTTTCGAACAAGTGTGATGGCAATGGAAATGGCGATTTCCACATAAGCCGGTCTGCGTACCAAATGACGAGAAAGACAATCCACGCTTTGCCGGGCAATTGAGCCACAATTTCAAACAGAGGCCACGGCAAAAGAGGAACGTAATTCGTCGCCTGTTTCGCTTTTCGTCGTCGTAGATGTTCAGTTTCCACCTCTCGGTAGGAGAAGGTCTCTCCTGTGTGAGGGTCCACAAACACACCGCAGTTAGACTGCATCTATCCTCCTATTGGTAGTACAGTACTAGAAAATAATATAGAAAATAAATGGCACGGGTGTCATACGGCGTGACAGCGACTGTCAGGCTCCATTACATTTACCTGTTACATGGCATCACATTTCGCAGGTTGCTAGCTCAAGCGGCCCTCTGCTCCTCATTAGACTCAAGTAGCCGCGTAACCCGCTGCCACATGCCTGCGCCGCGCTCATCCATGTAGCGGTCTGGCCAGCGCACCACTTCCGCATCCGTACGGATCGGCATGCCGCCCGTGATTGCTTGTCCGGCCTTGGTCATTAGTTCGCGCATATGCGCGACATCCTCATCGAGCCGGGACAACGGTGCGACGAGCAGAAAGGCATCGTGCACCGGGCAGGCCACTTCGATACCAGCTTCGGTCGCAGCAATGGCGGCGACCCGCATCATCTCTGCCCCGTGCGCCTGGGCGTAGAAGTTGCGTAGGGAGCGCTCATTGCAGTCGCGCTGAACCCAGCGGTTCCACCCGAACACCGTCCGCTGCCGCCCGGTGATGATGGCGGACGTCACGGCGTCATCGCTCCATTGCCAAAATCGTCGGTAAGTTTCGCGGTGCTTCTGCAGGAGCTCGCGCGCCTCGACGGGCGCGATCCCGGCTGCAGCAGCCATGGTTTCAGGCCCCATTCCATAGCCGACCCCAAGCACAATAACCTTCGCACGCTCGCGTTCGGCTCGGTGGGAATGCTTCGTCGCATCTTCCGGGACCAGATTAGCGGCTCGCGCAAAAGCCAAATACGGATCGCCGGCCCGGTATCCGTCGATCATTCGCTCGTCGCCACTCAATGCAGCCGCGATGCCAATTTCTTGGGACGTGAAATCCACATAGGCAAGGCCATATCCGGCGGGTGGGCGGATCAAGCCGCGCAGCCACCGGGACGGACCAAACACAAAGCGCGCGCTGGAAGGCTGATTCCTGCTGGTCACAGAGGAGAATGGCGACAGCATGCAGCGGCTGCGGCCATCGGCGCCGATCTCGATTGAAGTGAGGCGCAATCGCCCCAAGACGACGCGCAGCTCGTGCAACGGCAGCAGCGCCGGGTAATATCGCGCCTGGTGCCGGAAGGTCTCATCATCCAACGCCAGTGTGCCCGATGGTAACCGGGGCCAGCTGATTCCCTGCTTGGAAAGCCAGGCGGTGAATTTCAGTGTTTTGAAGGTTGTTCCCTCATAGACGCCGTAGGCGGCATCGATCTCCTGGATGAGGCGGTGCTTGATGCTACCCCAATTGGCGACAAAGCGCTGATGCAGGTCTGCATCGACCGGTACGCCGACATGCTCCATCCGCGCCACGGCGGCCATGTATCGCCCGCGCAACAGCGCTCGCGGCCAATCGATATGCGGCGCCATGTGCGGCAGTAGTGCCGCCAATGCGTTTACGTCCGACTCACAATAATCCAAGATGTCGGCTTGCTCGGCCAGCGACCAGCTCGTGCGTTCCAGTACGAGTTGCCGCATCGCGGCCTTTTCGCCGGCATCGATGTGACCGAGGCCGTGAAGCGCTAGGGCGCCGAGCAAGCTATTACCGCAATCAAGACGCAGGCCATTCGTGCGGCACCTGTGCTCGACAAACAGATCCAGCACGTTCCAGGGCAGCGGCCAGCCGAGGGTTAAGAAGCAGCCGAGTTCGGCGCTGGCGAAGAAGGCTACGAACAGCGCATCTGGCCCGGTGTCGAACGGGGGCCGGCGAAGCATAAGCAGCTCTTCTTTCCACAGCCGGAGACAACGCCCGCTCGCCAATTCCCGGGCAACCATACAAACCGGCGAAGGCCGCTCGCCAGGACCGCCCTGAAACTCGAAGTCGCAGAGCCAGGTCTCGCGGAAAGCGGCCGGAATCGCGTGGCTCATTAGACGAGCCCGCGGACCCTCCGTATGATTGGGTGATCTTCCCGGTCGATGACCCGATCCCGGAAGGCAATCGTCATCAATTCAGATAGCGTTTTCTCGGGCCAAGCAATTTCGGTCAGGTTGCCTTCCGCTTTGTAGCAGCGGTAACCGTTCAGCGCGCGGTCTGGCATGATGCGCACCCAGGCCGTTTTTGCTAACTCTGCAGCGCTGTGCGCTGTTTCGGACCAAGAATTTCGGCGGCCGCTCTCGTCGGGAAGCGCAATCGGCCAAAGTGAAATCACTTTGGCCCGCGTAATCGTGGTCACGAGCAGTACCGCCTTAGTCAAGCCTGCTAAGGCCGCGCGCATCTGTGGCGCCACCAGATAGTGATCGCGCTCAGTGTCATCGATAAACAGGGTGGTCGCGATACTCATTTCCGGATCGGGATGAACGCGAACAAAATCGGTTTTCCCGGGCCGGCTTACTGGGACGCGCGTGAGCTCCTCGCGCACGCCAAGAGTGGCAGGGTCATCCAATTCGATCCGCAAACCGGCGAGATCATCAAAAATGTTGCGCGGCGCAGTATCATCGTGGCCGTTGCCGGTGCTTTTGCCAGGCATGGCATACTCCAGGGCCGCCGGTTGATCAGGCGCAGTTGCTGCGGCGGCCTAGCGGCAGCCGCGCCGATCATCCTTCAGCGGGACAAAACCCAGCTGTTAAATGCGGGACGGCGGCGCCGCGATGATTTCGGATCGACAGCCGGGCAGACGCATGCCGTCATCCCTACGGCCGCGAGCTCCACCTTCCTGCGTCGCGCTTCTTCTTTGTTGGCATAGACCTCGCGCCCGATCGGCGGCCGCTTCTTCGGGGGCCAGCCGCGGTAGTCTTGCCAAAGGACTGCCCATCCAGCAGCAGTCGGTGTTGCTAATTCGGGCATCAGCGTGGCTCCGGGTGCTGATGCGGCCGGCGCTTGAACGGAGAGGGAAGCGGCGGTAGAGAGAGGTGCGCCCAATTCTAACCACCGCCCCCCGCCGCGCCGCCGCGGTGGGGGTTCAATCAGGCCGTCATCTCTTCAGCGGTCGAGCTGACCAGCCGTCCAAGCTGAGCTAGTGCCCAGTCATCGGACTCACGGCGCGGATACCGGACATGCACGCCGTCTCGAAAGAATGGCGGACCGCCGCCGATGTGGCGCAGGCGTGCAAGCCGCGAAGTGCTGCGTCGGATTCGGTGACGTTCCCAAAGATGGGTGCTAAGCTCCTCCGGGGTGAACGGAGGCGAGTCATTGGCCGTCATCAGTCTCGCCCTCTGCCGATGTTGATGCGCGCGGCATGTGCGAGAGACTGCTAAGCAGTTTTGGAGATACTCAGTCTTGGTCAGAATGCTCAGCTCTGAGCATTCCGAGTGACTCGAACTTATCTAGATCGGCTGAATTGGAGGCGCTTGATCGCATCCATAAGGCGTTTCGCTTTGCTTTCCAGCGAGCCTAATCCTTCAGCACGGGAAGCCATCTGCCAAGCGAGCGCCCAAAGTGAAAGGGGCTGATCGCCAGGCCCGTTACACTTTTCCTGATCGGCAAATTGTTTCAGAATTTCGTTAGCCAGCTCGGCATCTTTTTCCCGATAGCTGCGGGTGGGCTTCTTTTTGCGGGGCTTTGCCTCAACCCGCGGTTCCGCAGTCGCAGTGCGTGCGTGAATAACCGACGCGCTCTCGTTTGGTCTCGTGGGCGCAGTTCCGGTACCGGATATCACCACCGGCCCGGCTTCCATTCGCCGAAGCACAAGGGGGCGGCGCACTGGGCTTGGCGGTGACCCAAATCCGCTAGGGGTGCCCACTGGAGAGACCCCTACTGGCATAGTAAAGCCGACGCGGGTTTCGGCCTGCAGGCAGTACTCGATTTCGCTTACGGCGGCCGCGAGCACATTCAGGACGGTCTGCAGCGGGGGGTTCTTGCGGACCTCCTCCTGGTTGATCGTAACCACCGGGCCGCCGGCGCAATCCATCGAAACCAAAATGTCGAATCTGTTCGCCGCCTCAATCGCGGCAAACTGGCCAGGCGTTGCGCGCTGGCACCACCGCTCGAACCGAGCCAACGGCACTCCGGCCCGCAAGGCCGCGAGCATATTTTGCATGGCCGCGCCCCCTCAGGCGCCCTCAGGAGGGTGTCGGCGCGGCGGTCCGGGTGAGGGACCCGGAGTTCGGTTGGCCGGCCTAGCCGCGCCGGGTCAGCATTATAGGGCCGCAATCCGGGTGACGGCAGCACCGCGGCCGGGCCAAGTAAAACAGGGCTTCGCCGGGGCCGCGGATCGATGAACAGCTGCCAATCGTCGCGCTGATATAAAAGGGCGCGCTCGCGTTCCCGCTGCTGCGAAAGATGCAGGATCTGCATCTTTCGTCGGCCCGGCACGCCAGCCGCTGAGCGCAAACGGCCGCCGGGCGTCCCGGGGTATCCGCCAGAACAAAAGCGGCGCCGTTACGGCGTGTCCCGGCGCCGCTTAGAAGTGGCCCGAGCGAACCAGCTCTCGGACATAGGGGAAACGGGGCCGCCGGACCCGCCGTTCGAGCTTGGGCGGGTCAAGTAATCGCGTCAGCCTGGGCGGTCTGGCAGGCCCTGGTTTTGCAGTCATGGCGGCGGGTTTGATTTGCCGCCCCGGGGCGAGGACTTGCCGGGACTTTGGTTTTACTCGGAACGAGTTTCCATAAGTACGGATTCTGCGACTAGCGCCGGCCCTTTGGCGGCAAGAACTTTACCAGGCCCCCTCCGGAAACCTGAGCCCACCATTTGCCAATCTCTGTCTGCACCCGGTCGGTGCCCTCCGCCTCCGTGAGCGCATCGAGGGCTTTCCCGTAGGCGGTAATCACTTCCCTAGACCGGGTGTGCTGCTGCCGTTCAATCGGAACCCGGTCCGGCTGGGAATTTCCCAACTCCTTCCCCTTGCGTTGGGAATTTCCCTTTGTACCGACTGCGCCGGCCAACCGGTTTCGCGCGGCGGCAACGGTCTTGTGGTCGACACCCACCACTTGCGCGAGCGCGTTGTCCGAATTGCAGCTCCAGTCCTCGTCGGTCAGCAGCCGCTCCAGCGCCCGCTGCTTGTCCTTGGTGGAAAACCGCAGCCCGTGGCGGGAATTATGCGCGATGCCGTGCCAGATCGCATCGCGGCGGTCGCCCTCGCGAATTTCGGCCTCAACGGCGTCTTTACCAATCTGCTTATGCGCCTCGACCCGGTGCCAGCCGTCCGATAGCACCAGGGACCCATCGACATCGAACACGGTGATGGGTGGGAATTTGGCGCCTTCCTCCAGGGCGGTCATATACGTCCGGACCACGGCTATATCGAGCCGGATCCGGGGCTGTAGCTCCAGGTCGATCACCAGGTCGGCAATCCGGACGGTTTGGTAGGCGTCGCTCACGCTCTTGCTCCCGTTGGGAATTTCCCAGCTTTATAGCAGGGGGTTGGGAATTTCCCAAGATGGCAAGCGCGATGGCGGATCGGGGCGCAAGCAGCACACTGCAGCCGGCCGGCATCTGCCAGCGCCCGGTATATATCCGGCCGGCCTCGCCAAAGTCGCACCGGACCCGGCCGGAGTGCGGTATGCACGTTGCGAAACGGCCCGGCAGAATCGTAGCCGCAATTCCCGGCAGTATCGGCGGGAATGACATGGACGAAGCGGCGCATGCCCAATCTTCCCTGTTCGGCGTATCTGGTCCTCGCCGGCGGCTTGTGCTTGTTCGTCGCGGCCGCCGGCGAGTTCCTGATATTCGTAGGCGGTGCGTCGAGAGAGGCCGGCTTCGGCTATGGCTTCAGACTTTGTGCGGGCGTCCGCACAAGGTTCCAGGTCTTGCGGCCGTGGGTGCTACCGACCCGGCCCATCTCGAGCCCTCGCGTGTAACCAAGTGCGGCGAGCTCAAGCCCAGGACGCGGCGGCCCGCCAGATCGGGTGAGTGCGCCAGGCGCCAAATACGAGCGCGCTACTTCCGCCTGAGGCATAGCGCAAAGGCGGTGGCATCCGCTTTCGCGCCATAAACACAAACGTAATTCTTGCCATCCACATCCACGCCAGCGTTTTGAAGAGCTCCGCCTTCGTGGTTAATCCGACAGAATCCGCCGATCAGTAATTCATTGTCTCCAAGACATTTTGCAGAGTAGTTGGTGTTGCTACTCGTTGGTGCCCCAGCGTAAACCCTTGTGTCCAATGAGTTGAACACAGCCTTTGAGTTTGCCTGCACGTAACGCTCGCCCAGCCAGCTTGCCGCTGGGGTCAAGAGTCCGACCAGGGTCGTCGCAAGTGCTCCAAGAATTGCTCCTAAAATAGTCTGCCGCATTTCGTGCTTCCAAATGGCGCCGCCCGGGGGCGGGGCATGGGGTAGGTTTATGCCACTACATCCGCTCCTCCTGGGCGATCCCGCGGCAAATCCCCGTTTCCGGAAAAGATCATCGAGCGCCCGAGCCCAACGGCCTTACTACAGAGGCGGCTGACCCAAGCAAAACAGGCCCGCGAAGGGGGATTCCCCTCGCGAGCCTGTTGCTTGGCCATACCGTGCCTTGCCGACCCGTAATCGCGCCTCTCCAGGACACGACTCGCCTGCCATGCCGGGCTTTGCCGTGCCGGCGATACCTCGCCAAGCCGAGGCGGGCGGGGCGTAGCTGATACCCGCGGGCGTGCAAGGCGGGGCCGCCGTCGCCGCTGTCTTGCCAGGGTGTTGCTCCGGCTCGATGTCATTTGCCAGCCATGCCCATGACACGCCGGGAGCGACATCATGGGCGGCGCCACGGACGATGACACGAGCGAGACCCGCTGGCTGACGTATGACGAGCTGGCCCAAGCCCGCGGGATCACCAAGGCATCCGCGACACGCCTTGCGTTCCGTCGCCGATGGCGCCGCCACCCTGGCAACGATGGCACAGCCAGGGTGGCGGTCCCCCTGGCGGAGCTTGGGCCCAAGCAGCCCGAACCTCATGACGGCACCCCTGTCGTCATGGATGGCGTTTCCCACACGATCAGGGCTTTAGAGGGCACCATTTCGGTGCTGCACGAGCAGTTGGAGCGCGAGCAGCGGCTTGCCGACGAGGCGCGGGCCGGTTTGCGGGTTGAGCGTGAGACCTCTCGGGCCCTGGAGATAGCCGCGGCCGAGGAGCGCCGCAGCCTTCTGGCCCGAATCGCCCAGCTCGAAGCCAAGCTTGAGGCCGAGATTCGGTCCGCCCGGGCACCATGGTGGCGCCGGCGGCCGGTATTCCGGCGGAGGGCGAGGGTTTGAAGGTGATCGTTCGGGTTCCCGCCGGCACTGGAAAGAGCGGCGCCCTGACGCTCGTACAGCGGCGGCTGATCGAGGCGGCGGCGCTGCAAGAGGCACAGGACCTTCTGTTCCAGCACACCGTGCTTTGCCAGACGTGCCTTCCCTACCGGGACCCGGGCGACGATGTGCGCGAGTGGGGGCGGATCAATGGTAAGGTCCACCTTGAGATCGCCGCCGGAAAAGCCATGCACCCGATACTGGGCCGGCGGGTTCCGGTCGGTCTGCCTTTTGGCGCGAAGTCTCGGCTCGTCCTGACGCATCTGAACACCGAAGCCGTGCGGACAGGTTCATCCGAAATCGAAGTGGGAAGCAGTCTCGCGGGCTTCGTTCGCCAACTGAAACTCGACGCGCATGGGCGGAACATGACCGCCATCAAGGACCAGCTCACGCGGCTTTCAGCAGCTTCGATTGGGCTGGGAATTGTGCACGAGGGGCAAGCGATCACGGTGAACGCTCACATCGTAACCGCCTTCAGCTTGTGGCCTCCGAACGATGAGCGACAGCGGGTGTTCTGGCCGCAAACGGTGCGGCTGTCGCAGGAGTATTTCGACAGCCTCCAGAGGCACGCCGTGCCGCTCGATGAGGGCGCCATTCGCGCGCTGGCGCACTCGGCAATGGCTTTGGACATCTACGCATGGCTTGCGCAACGCTTGCACCGCATCGCCAGGGACAAGCCGCAATTCGTGCCGTGGGCCGCGCTGCACGAACAGTTCGGGTTCCACTACAGCCGGATCCGGAAATTCCGCGAGGTGTTCCTCGAAGCGCTGCGCCAGGTGGCAGCCGTGTATCCCGAGGCGCGGGTCGGCGAGGAACTCAATCGCCAGGGAAAGCCCGCTGGCCTCGTGCTCTACAACAGCCCAACCCCCGTTCCGAAGCTGATGGTCAGCGTTCGCGTCCAGGACTGTGGGTAGCAGAGTTATCCTCGATCACTTTGGGGCGCCCCCGTCGATCACTTTGGGGCGCCGACTCGGCCGAGACGTCGATCACTTTGGGGCGCAACCCGCTAATAGAATCCGCTAACCTACCGCTAGTTGCCGCCAAACAACGCGAAAAACGAGGAAATCCGCCGGGTTCAGGCAATGCGGAGAGCCGCCTTCGGCGGCCCAGCCACACTGCGCGCCGCCTCACGGCGGCGAAGGAAGCAAGCAAGAAGCCGACAACAAAGGCCGCTTCCCCAGCTCCGGACCCCGATCGTACCGCCTTTCCTGAGCGCGGCAGGGGTAAGGCGCACTGAAAAGGAAGCGGTCCGGCAGGTCTTGGCCCCACATGTTGGGGAAGGGGTGATGCGCCAGCCACGAAAGCATAGCCCTTCCGGGCGCTAGGAGCGGCCCGTACACGGGTTCTAGGGCTTGGGGGGTAGGTAGGCAGCGGCCAAGCCTGAAAACCCGCGTAGCGCGCTTAGGAGGCAGCGCAAAAGGGCCTTTACCGGACTCGGGGGCACGTGAGCAGGCTGCAGGCGTTTCATCCTCATTCTCCAAACTGGCCCGCCTTGGCGGGCCTCTTTGGCCGACAGACAGGATTGCGGGCCGCGGCCGGTAGCTG
>JAFAHH010000810.1 GCA_019237355.1 Acetobacteraceae bacterium
CCGCAACCTGCTGCTCTGCGAGCTGCCCAACGGTGATTTTGCCCAGACCATGGTCCGGCAATTCTTCTATTCCGCCTTTGCCAATCCATATTGGCGCACCATGGTGGCCTCGCGCGACTCAACATTGGCCGCGATCGCGGAGAGGTCGGAGAAGGAGAGCGCATATCACCTTCGCCACGCTGCCGAATGGGTGATCCGCCTGGGAGATGGCACGGAGGAGAGCCACCGCCGGGCGCAGGAAGCGGTAGACCGGCTCTGGCCCTATACTGGTGAAATGTTCGCCCACGACCGTCCGGAGCAAAGTTTGAACACGGACGGCGTCGCGGTTGACCCATCCGGGCTGCGTGAGCAGTGGGACAGAACGATTGATACAATTCTTGCGCGGGCGACTTTGGCCAAGCCTCGGAATCAGTGGATGCAAAGCGGCGGCCGGTCTGGCCGGCATACCGAACATCTCGGTCGCCTGCTTTGCGAGCTACAATACCTGCAGCGCGCCTATCCAGGAGCAGCATGGTGAGATGCAAGCGCGCGAGTGATGCAGCACTGCGCGACCTGGCCCGGCGGGCGGTAGAACAGGTGGCCGATCCGGAATTACCCGTTTTGACCATTGCGGATCTCGGGGTGCTGCGCGATGTGACCGTGCGCGATGGGCGGGTCGAGGTGGTGATTACGCCGACTTATTCCGGCTGTCCGGCAATGGATCTGATCGAGGTCGAGGTCGCACGAGCGCTGGATCGGGCTGGAATTAGTGAGTCCCGGGTGCGCACGGCGCTCTCGCCTGCGTGGACGACCGACTGGATCAGCGAGGAAGGCCGGCGAAAGCTTCAGGAATCGGGCATTGCGCCGCCGAGACCCGGGGCCGCGGGCCGCGCGCTGTTTGGGCGCCATGCCGTGTGCTGTCCCCGCTGCGGTTCGGCGAGTACACGGCTGCTTTCGGAGTTCGGCTCGACGGCCTGCAAGGCGCTCTGGCGATGCGACGCATGCCGCGAGCCGTTCGAATATTTCAAGTGTTATTAGCCGCTTTGCTGCGGAGACCTTGAGGCCCCGAACCTAGAGCGCGATGGCTTGAGGCGGACTCGGGTTCGCAATTCGCAACGCCGGGTCCCATTTTGCACGCAAAATGGGACCCGGAATTGGGGTCCCGATGGTCGGAAAGCCTGAATTGCGCGCTGAAAACCAAAGATCATGCGGCTGAACCGTTATCGTGCAAGGCTGCTCGCCTCGCTCACTGCCGCCGCATCAAGCCCTCAGATTTCGAGCAACGCATACGGCCGGCCTGACGGCTTTTCGATATGATACGCGACATTAAATACCGGGATGCCCCCGGGGGTCCGGCCTTCGTATCGGCCGCGATGTGCATGCCCATGGACGACGGCGCTGACCCGGAATCGGTCGATTGTCTCAGCCAGCCGCGAACAGCCGAGAAACGGATAAATCTCGGTGGGCTCTCCCTGCACTGTCTCAGCAATCGGCGCATAGTGAAGCACCACGAGGGTGCGCTCGGTTGGAACCCGACGCATTGCATTCTCCAAACGCATGCTCTCGGAAACCGTTTCCGATACGAATTGCTTTATCGCCGGCTCGCCAAACGCGCCCAGCATTCGGTTGCCAAATCCCCCAGCGAATCCCTTGACGCCGACAAACCCCACCCCGCCGATTTGGCACGAATGGCCATCGAGCAAGTGTGCCCCGCTGCGGCGGATGATCTCGGCTACCTGCTCGGCGTGACCGCATTCATAATCATGATTGCCCAGAACGGCGATCACAGGAACCGCGCAAAAATGTAAGCTCTCGGCAAGCATCTCTGCCTCTGCCGGCCGGCCCAGATCGGTAAGATCGCCGCAGAGCACGAGTACATCCGCCTTGCGCGAGATTTCGGCAAAGAGGTCACGATATGGCGCGTTCTCGTCGCCTTTGACGTGAAGGTCGCCGATTGCCGCAACCCGAAGCCGGCTTGCTTCACTCATCGCGCCAATCGCCTTCGCCAGCTACGTCGGCGAATCCCCATTCCTTCACGTCAACCTCGTAATCAGGGCGCGAGAACATCCGGCCGCGGCAAACCTTCATGCGCGACGGCGGCAAATCAAGCTGCAGCCGGAGGCGCTCGAGCAACTCATCGATTACCCAGCGCGGGACATTGGCGCGCTCGGCTGGGTAGATCCAACGGAAATTAATTAGGTGCGCGAGCAGCACCTCCCAGTTGGGGCCCATCGAAGTAAGCAGCCGGCCCCAGTCGATTTGGTCGTGCTGCTTGAGGATGAGATGCATGATGTCCGCGCCGTCGAAGCGGTGGCGGAGCTGGATGAAGGCCTTCGAGCAGATCAGCTCGGTAGGGGCAATAATCTGGGTTGTGATGCCGAGGATCTCGGTTTGCCGAGCATGCTCAAACCACGCGTCGCTGACGGGCATTACACCGTTGAACGATGCGAAGATGATATCGAAAAAAAGCTCCCCTTTACGCACCTTTCCAAGCCAGCGCTCATCTTCGATCTCGATTTGGTACCCGCGATGCTGAAAATGGCTCAGGATCCGCGGGAAGTCGCCGGCTTTGCACACGAAGTCGAGGTCCTTCGTCGGCCGGCTTATGCCGGTATAGACAGAAAGCGCATATGTGCCGGAGACGAGATACGGCACCCCTAAGCTCGCGAGCTCACGCAGGCTCTCGGTGTAGAACTCCTCTGCTGCGGCGGAGGGCGCCTCTGGCTTGGGCGACGCAGCTGCGTCCTGGATTTTGATTGACATGGTAGGGTAAGGCACCCGGTGATGATGTGTGTGCAGGATGAGTAACGGGTGTTCTAGGCGCAAGCTCATGGCCGGATTGGGGTTGCAGAACTGGGGCCGAGATGGCGTCCTTACCCCCCGCGCTGCCGGTTGCGCGCCAACTCCTCTGGCGTGAGCTGAAATCCTACCAGCACATCGTAGGCGGCCCCGGATTTCTGGCGGCTGATCGGGAGAGTAAGGTGAGTCTCATCGGTGCTAAGCCGGACCTGGTCCGCATTGCGGGGGAATTCAGCACGAACGGTCGCGACCTGCTTATCCAATATCCGCTGTCCCTCGGTCACGGCGATGAAATAAGGTACCTCGACCGTACGCCCCTGGGCTGCTGGCCCGCGAGCCAGGCGCATCCGCGCGGAAATCGTAACACCCAGCTTGTTGCGGCTTTCGCGCTCGCATTTGCCGGAAACTCCTATGATCCGGCCTTCGAGCGTCATATCAGTCAGGTCTTGACCGCCGAGAGGGGCCTGAGGGCGGTAACGAATTATACTCCCGGCATCCGATAGAATACCGGCGCGCGGGCAGGCAGGCGGGAAGGCGTCACTCACGCTTCCGCCGCCACAAGCAGCCAGGCTAGCCAGTAGGCTTAGCACGGCTGTGCTCGGCATTGGCCAGTACGGAACGAGGCGCATGCAAGACGCAAAACGAGCCGGCATTGAGAACTCCGCGGATCAGCCTATTGCAGCCGGGTCGTTGTCCCCAAGACGGCCCGGCGGCATATTGCCCCACCCGCTAAACCAACAGCACGGCCCGGAGAATTCCGGCAAGAGCCGCATGACCCCAAAGAAGCCTCCTCTGCATGTTCTACTTGCCGCTCCGCGCGGTTTCTGTGCCGGCGTCGATCGCGCGATACGCGTGGTCGAAGAGGCGTTGCGCCGTTATGAACGGCCGGTCTATGTGCGGCACGAGATCGTGCATAACCGCACCGTCGTGGAGGCGCTCCAAAGCCAGGGGGCTGTTTTTGTCGAAGACTTGGCGGAAGTGCCCGAGGACGCTCCGGTGGTGTTCTCGGCCCACGGGGTGCCCAAATCGGTGCCGGACGAGGCCAGACGCCGCAATCTGACATATTTGGACGCCACCTGCCCCTTGGTCAGCAAAGTGCACCGCGAGGCCGAGCGGCACTACGCTCAGGGGGGGCCGGAGAGTCGGCACATCCTGGTGATCGGTCATGCCGGTCATCCCGAGGTGGAAGGCACAATGGGCCAGCTTCCGCCGGGTGCGATGACGTTGGTGCAATCAGCCGAAGAGGCTCGCGCTGTACAGCCCGCTCACCCAGAACGCCTCGCCTTTCTCACCCAGACGACGCTCTCGGTCGATGACACGGCGGAGATTGTGCAAATTCTGAGAACCCGGTTCCCGGGCATCGTGGGGCCAAGGCGCGAGGATATTTGCTACGCTACTACGAACCGGCAAAGCGCGGTTAAGGCGATTGCGCACGATTGCGACCTCGTCCTGGTACTGGGAAGCGCGAATAGCAGCAATTCGCAGCGGCTGCGCGAGGTGGCTGAACGGGCGGGGGCAAGCCGCGCCATCTTGCTGCCTAGGGTCCAGGCACTGGACTGGTCGGCGCTGGACGGCGTGACCACGTTAGGTTTGACGGCTGGGGCGTCGGCTCCCGAGACGCTCGTTGAGGAGCTTGTCGCGCACTTGCGTGACCGGTATGAACTCTCGATTGAGGAGCGACGCGTCACGCAGGAAAACGTTGTTTTCCGGTTGCCAGCTACCCTCATTTAGCTTTGGTCTTCCTGTGGCCGTCTATACCGAGGTTTCCGACGACGCGCTGGCCGCGTTCCTGCTCGATTACGAAATAGGCAGCATGGTTGCGTTTCGCGGCATCGCAGAGGGCGTGGAGAACAGCAACTACTCGCTTCGTACGACTGCAGGCGACTACATCCTCACTCTCTATGAAAAGCGGGTAAATCCGGCCGAGCTGCCCTGGTTCCTCGGGCTGATGGATCATCTTTCGACGAACGGCATCGTCTGCCCCCGGCCAGTGCATGGCCGGGACGGAGCGGCCTTGCGGCAGCTTTGCGGCCGGCCGGCTGCAATCACGACTTTCCTTCCCGGCGTCTGGCCGCGCCGGGTGCGAACGGAACATTGCGGGCCCCTTGGATCAGCCCTGGCGTTGTTGCACCTGGCCGGGCGGGGCTATGAACCGGTACGGCGCAATGCCTTGGGGCCGGAGGCCTGGCCCGCTTTGCTCGAGCGCAGCCGGGATCGCGCGGATGAGGTGATGCGTGGTATGGCCACAGAGGTGGAAGCCGCTTGCGCGCGGGTAGTTGCAGAATGGCCATCCAGCCTCCCCGTCGGTCACATCCATGCCGATTTGTTTCCTGATAATGTGTTTTTTTTGGAGGGCCGGGTCTCGGGGCTGATCGACTTCTATTTCGCCGCGACCGATATGCTGGCTTATGACATAGGCATATGCCTGAATGCCTGGTGCTTCGAGTCCGATCTCATGTTCAATGTAACCAAAGCGCGGGCATTGTTGCGCGGCTATGCGGCGGAACGGACACTTTCGACCGAAGAGAAAGCGGCGATGCCCGTTTTCTGCCAGGGTGCAGCACTGCGGTTCCTGCTGACGCGGCTGATCGATTGGCTGCACACCCCTCCCGGCGCGCTCGTCACCCGCAAAGACCCGGTCGAGTATCTGCGTCGGCTGCGCTTCCATCTCGCCGCCCGGAACGAGCATGCCTACGGACTCTGACGCCGTCGAGATCTGGACGGATGGCGGATGCAAGCCCAATCCTGGGCCGGGTGGCTGGGCCGCAATTCTCCGCTTTCGGGGCGTTGAGAAGGAACTCTCGGGTGCTGAGCGCAACAGCACCAACAATCGCATGGAGCTCACGGCTGCTGCTACGGCCCTTGAGACGCTAAAACGGCCTTGCCGGGTAATCTTGCATACCGATAGCGAGTATTTGCAGAAGGGAATTACCCAGTGGCATGCCGGCTGGGTGAGGCGGAACTGGAAGAATGCCGATGGCGATCCAGTCGCCAATATGGAGTTGTGGCAGCGGCTTCTCGCCGCCGCTTCTCCGCATCGGGTGCAATGGCGTTGGGTCCGAGGCCACGCGGGTGACGCCATGAACGAACGGGCCGACCGGCTTGCGACGGCGGCGCGCGAGAAACTGGCTTCGTAGCTGTTTGCCGGTTTTGGCATAGTCTGTCATTTTTCGGCATAGCATGTCACTATTCCGGATGGACCGGTGTATCACGTCCGGCGACGTGGATTTGGATGGGAACGCGATGCCGCCTCAAACCATCGCGCTCTAGGATATAGCCGCCGCAAGAGGGCCCATGCTCAAATCGCCTTCCCAATATCAGGAGATGGCCGATCCCCAAGTTCAGCCGCGCTATACCGGGATCGCGACGTTCTTCCGCGCCCCATTTACCGAAGACCTTGTACAGGCCGAGATTGGGATTATCGGCGTGCCTTTCGATGGCGGGGTCACGAACCGCAGCGGCACGCGGCTCGGTCCCCGTGCGGTCCGGGATCAGTCCACATTACTGCGCACAATCAATACCGCGACCGGGATTGCACCGTTCGCAATCGCGCGGGTTCGCGATCTCGGCGATTGCTGGATTGAAAAGCCCTTCGAGCTGCAAGCGGCACATCAAGAGATTTCGGCTCTCTATGGGCAGGTTATCGCCGCCGGAGTGATTCCGATCTCGGTCGGGGGCGATCACTCGATCAGTTTGCCGATTCTCCGCGCGGTTGGGGCGGCGCACCCGGTAGGCCTGGTCCAGATTGATGCCCACTGCGATACGGGCGGCGACTATATGGGCTCCCGCTTTCACCATGGCGCGCCATTCAGCCGGGCGGTGGAGGAAGGCTTGCTCGATCCAAAACGGACGATTCAAATCGGCATCCGTGGCACCACCAACCATCCGGATTTGTGGCGCTTCTCGGCCGAGAGCGGAATGCGGATCCTACCGATGGATGAGCTTCAGGACAAAGGCTGGCGTTTCGCGGCTGACGAAGTGCTAAGGGTGGTAGGAGACGGCCCGGTTTATTTATCATTCGACATCGATGCCATCGACCCGGCGCAGGCGCCTGGTACGGGTACACCAGAAGCTGGCGGCATCAGCATCATCGACGCGCTTCGGCTGTTACGGGCGATTCGTGGTATTGATTTTATCGGCGCCGATCTGGTCGAGGTTTCACCGCCTTTCGATGTCGGAGGCATCACCGCGTTCAACGCGGCAGCGGTTCTGTTTGAAGTGTTGTGCCTGCTCACGGAGGCCCACCAGGTCCGGACTTAAATGGCCGCTATTCACAAAAGGCGGCTTCGCGCCGAGCACCAAGATCTGTCCATTCCAGAGGGAGACTTGGGTAGTAGAACCCGGCAGCATCCAACCCTGTCTACCGACAACACTAATTGGAAACGTTGGTAATGTTGCCACAACCCCGGGCACTGAGCCAAGCCCTTTAGCACCCGGAGCTGCTGGGGCAGCAAAACGACTCCCGATATCCGAGAGGACGGGCCGCTAGATTAGCGGCGGCGTCCGGCGAGCAGCCGAGAGGGGAGAAGTTCCCGCCCCCTCTGGCGCCGCGGGCGTCGCGTTCAACGCTGTTTTGCCGAAGTAGCCCCCTGCGCCCAGTGGCGGTGAAGTTCCTGCGGACGTAGCATGCCAGGCGAGCCGTCCATGAAACCCGGCGGCAGGGAATTCACGGATTGAGGCACGCCTTCGCCGTTGCTTGTGGCCGGCAGCGTGCCGCCGGCTTTCACGGTTATCTTGTGGTGCGGGGTCTCGGCAGCAAAGGCCGTGGCGGACAGGGTTACGGCAGCGGTGGCGGCAAGCGACCAAAAAGTCAATCCGAAGAACAAGACAGGTTTAGAGTCGGTCGAAGTAGCAAATCTGGACCGGAGCGTAGCCAATGCGAGCCTCCCACGTGTGGCGACACGGGCCGATTGACGACCTCGGCACGCTCACGAGCGCGGAGGCGTTGTGGCGGCTCGGTCCCCGTGCGGTCCGGGATCAGTCCACATTACTGCGCACAATCACCACCGCGAGCGGGATTGCACCCGGTCGCAATCGCGCGGGTTCGCGATCTCGGCGATTGCTGGATTGAAAAGCCGTTCGAGCTGCAAGCGGCACATCAAGAGATTGCGGCTCTCTATCGGCAGGTTATCGCCGCCGGAGTGATTCCGATCTCGGTCGGGGGCGATCACTCGATCAGTTTGCCGATCTCCGCGCGGTTGGGGCGGCGCACCCGGTAGGCCTGGTCCAGATTGATGCCCACTGCGATACGGGCGGCGACTATATGGGCTCCCGCTTTCACCATGGCGCGCCATTCAGCCGGGCGGTTGAGGAAGGCCCGCTCGATGCAAAACGGACGATGCAAATCGGCATCCGTGGCACCACCAACGATCCGGATTTGTGGCGCTTCTCGGTCGAGAGCGGAATGCGGATCCTACCTATGGATGAGCTTCAGGACAAAGGCTGGCGTTTCGCCGCTGAAGGAGTGCTAAAGGTCGTGCGGGACGGCCCGGTTTATTTATCGTTCGACATCGATAGCATCCACCTGGCGCAGGCGCCTGGTACGGGTACGCCAGAAGCTGGCGGCATCAGCATCATCGACGCGCTGCGGCTGTTGCGCGCTATCCGTGGCATTCATTTTATCGGCGCCGATCTGGTGGAGGTTTCACCGCCTTTCGATCTCGGAGCCATCCCCGCGTTTCAACGGGGCAGCGGTTCTGTTTGAAATGTTGTACCTGCTCGCGGAGGCCCACCAGGCCCGGACTTTGACTCGAGCTCGTCCTGGTATCCGACCCCCGCTTCAGCACTTTCGTTGAGCTATTGCAGCAATCTGGCCGAGCCTCTTACGCCCGCGGCGTTTCGTTTTACACCATCTTTGCTCCTATAGATGCGGCGTTCAATAAAGTCCATGGTGGCCGTGCCGCGCTTCTTGCCACGGCCAGCATGGCGTTCCCGGATACGGCCCGGTTGGCAGCTGTGGTTTAGACTCCCTCCCTTGGTTGAACTAGTTCTAAAATCCAGCCAATCAGGAATATGTCACCGCAGCTGGATGAGTGGTGTCATCTTGTTTGTGGTTGTGCGTGGTGGCTAGCCGTTTCCTGTCGCAGGGGGTCGCTGACAATCGATAGGAGCGACAGGCCCTGTTCCTGCAACACCGGCCGGGAGGGCGGTGCTTGAGTAAACGCAGTCGCGGACCACGCCGTCCGCTCCGAACTCAACAGCCAAAGTGGTGGTCTCAACCCTCGGAGTTTGGTCAATAGCGTTGCCGGTCAGACCGAGGCCCGAGCCCACCAAACCCGCGTAAGGGACGAACGCGCCGATCACGCCTGATACCGCGGCCGCCCCTTGGAGAACGCCGCGCTGGCCTGCAGCGTCGTTCTTGTATTCGTAAATCCAAGACTCTCCCAGGCTGCTTCTTTCGGTACGGCGGGGCCGACCGAGGGCGGCGAACACATCAGCTCGCGAGGACTGGCCCACGACGACATTCGCCACCTTCGCAGGGTTCAGAATGGATGTCGAATTTGTGTTTGGAGAACAGGTTGCCCCAATTAGGAGCAGCAGTGGAATGAAGGATGAAATCCACGAATGCGCGGACCGCAAACGCCATTGGCAGGTTGAGCGTTTCTCTCGCAGAACCAGCCTTATAGACCTTGTGAACCTGTAGCTGAAAATTCGAAAGCAGGCTCTCGTCATCACGTCATGTGAGAGGTAACTCCGCGAACGCTTGGCAGTTCTTATGTGACTGTTCATTGCCTCCTTCTGGGCTGCGCAGCAAGACGCGCAGGTTCCGCTCGCTTGCCGATCCGATCGATATCCTGTTCCAATCTTACCGCTGCCAGATATGGAATGCCTTGCAAAGCCACGGTCTGCTCTGGCTAGATCTTAAATCGCGGAAGACAGATACTGCAAATTACTCCGAAAAGGAGCTACCGGCCGTCAAGGCTGCGTCGGCGGCGGAGCGGGCGTTAGCCCAACCTGCGCAGTTAGAAGCAGCTTTTGATAATTTTGGAGCATAGGGCGAGTCGAATCAAGTAGTTGCAGTTGGCTCGCGGCTGATTCGGTCGTGTAGTGCCGGCCTTGGGCATCACGAGCACCAGGCCAGGCTGCGGCTTCACGCCGCCGGACTCGCCATGCCCGTATCGGCATTGGTCAGGCACATGGGGGCCCGAGCATCTACGGCCCGGTCAGCCGCCTAACCTCGGAGCGGGCCCAGGAAGTCACGGGCATGCTGGTCGAGGCCGCGCACAAGCTGACGGCAGCTTGCGGCGGCACGCCACCTACGGCGGTCGCCAAACGCCGGCGAGCTGCGGCGCGGGCCACCGGCTGCGGCGCGGGCCACCGCTTGAAGCAGAACGCCGCTTCGTTCCATCTTAAAACGACATTCCAAGACGATCTATGCCCTCCCACCAGCAGAGAGAACATAAGCTGTGGCATCATCCTCGCTCACTAGGAGGGCCGCACTCGCCGCAGTCGCGGGAGCCAGTTTGCCCCGGATGTCCTTGGCAGAAGCTAAGCTGTCGGCTGTCGAGCGCCACCGCGGAGCCGCGGGCTATCGCACCGCCAGGCACCACGGATTGTCACTTTTACTCCTATGGCCGGCGATACCCGGCCATGCCCGGGCGACGTTGCTGCCGGGGACGCCTCACCCGATGACATGCCGGTGCTGAACGTATGCCAGGGCGATCACGTTATTACGCCGGCCACATCCCGCGCGCTGGCCGGGCATTATCCGCACGCAGAACTACACGGAGCGCGGCGCTACCCGGAGGGCGTGTTCGGGTGTTCGTCGGAGGCAAATCGCAATGCCTGTTCGCACCTGGGGTCGCCCAGTGGCTGCTACGCGCGAAATCCTGAGGGCCGCACCATGAAAGATAAGCTTGTCACACCAGCTCAAGCCATAGCCATAATTCGTAGCGGCGATACGGTGTCCGTTTCCGGCTTCGTCGGCATTGGCACGCCAGATGAGCTGCTGATCGCCCTCGAGCAGCGCTTTCTCGAAACCCACGAACCAGCGCAGCTCAGCCTCGTATTCGCCGCAGCGCCCGGTGATAGCGGTGATCGCGGCCTGAACAGGCTCGCGCATGAGGGGCTGGTGAGGCGCGCTATAGGCGGGCACTGGTCCCTGGTGCCGAAGCTGGCCCAGCTCGCGCTGGACAACAAGATCGAGGGTTACAATCTGCCCCTCGGCTGCATAACCCAGCTTTATCGGGATATCGCTGGTAGGCGGGCAGGAATGCTGTCGCGCGTCGGGCTGCGGACCTTTGTCGACCCGCGCCAGGGCGGCGGCAAGATCAACTCGGTCACGCAAGAAGATCTGGTGGCTCTGATTGAGATTGGCGGGACGGAGTGGCTGTTCTACAAGGCGTTTCCGATCAATGTGGCGTTGATCCGCGGCACGACCGCGGACCTTGCCGGCAACATCACCATGGAGCGGGAGGCGTTGACGCTCGATACGCTTCCGGCCGCCATGGCAGCGAAGAATTCGCGCGGCTTCGTGGTCGCTCAGGTGGAGCGCATCGCGGCCGAAGGTTCGCTCGATCCGCGCAAAGTGCATATTCCTGGTGTGCTCGTTGATTGCGTGGTGCTGGCCCGTCCCGAAAACCATTTGCAGACCTATGGCACGGCGCACAATGCCGCCTTTTCGGGCCAATTGCGGGTGCCGCTCGACCGAATTGCGCCCCTGCCTCTGGACGAACGCAAAATCATCGCGCGCCGGTCTGCACTGGAGCTGCCGCCGGGTGGGCTAGTGAATTTGGGCATCGGTATGCCTGAAGGCGTGGCCTCCGTTGCCGCCGAAGAGAAGGTCCTCAAATACGTTACCCTAACCGCCGAGCCGGGCATCATCGGCGGGGTGCCGCAAAGCGGGCTCGATTTCGGCGCGGCCCTCAATCCTGAGGCGGTCATTCAGCAGAACCAGCAATTCGATTTCTATGATGGCGGAGGGCTTGATTTGGCCTGCCTCGGCATGGCGCAGGCCGATGTCGAAGGAAATGTTAATGTCAGCCGGTTCGGTACCCGCCTGGCCGGCGCGGGGGGCTTCATCAATATCAGCCAAAATGCGCGCAAGCTGGTATTCTCCGGAACCTTTACTGCAGGCGGGCTCAAGATTGCCGTCGAGAATGGCTCGGTTCGGATACTGCAAGAGGGGCGGGCGAAGAAGTTCATTCGCCAAGTCGAGCAGATCACCTTCAGCGGCAGCTATGCGGGGGAGATTGGCCAGCCCGTCTTCTACGTGACCGAACGTTGTGTGCTGCGCCGGACAGAAGAGGGCATGGAACTCTCCGAGGTTGCGCCGGGGATTGATATCGAACGAGATATACTCGCACATATGGAGTTCCAACCGCTGATTGCCGATCCGAAGCCGATGGATGCACGTATCTTTCGCGATCAGCCAATGGGACTGGAACAGACCTTGCTCGGGCTGAGCATGGCCGACAGGATCAGCTATGACCCGGAGCGGAACATTCTGTTTGGCAATTTGGAAGGTTTCAACGTCCGCACTACCGACGATGTGGAACTAGTGCGGCGTGAGTTTGAGAGCCGATGCCAGGCAATCGGTCATAAAGTGCATCTCATCATCAATTACGACTCGTTTTATCTCGATCCGGCCGTAAGCGAGGCGTACTGGTCTATGGTCGCGTATCTGCAGCAGCGCTATTATCAAACAGCGTCGCGTTACACCACCAGCGCCTTCATGCGGCTCAAGCTCGGCGAGCACCTCTCGGACCGTGCTCTAGCACCCCACGTCTTCGAGACTCTGGACGAGGCACAGGCATTTGCAGCGGAGTGCTCCTCTACGGGTTCGGTCCGATAGCTTCCACTCTCTTACAGTTAGAATCCATATTACTTTTGGGACGCTTAGCAGCCTCAGGGGCGATTTGCCTGCAATGTCAGCCACACACTAGGCTAGGCCAGGTTCGAACCCTTCGGGGCCAGCGGTCGCTCGGACGCTTCACTCGGTGCCAGCGCAAGAAACGGTATGCAGCCCAGTTCTTTTCTAAAAAGGTCTTGTTCTCGAGGGAAGGATCGCCCGCCGTTTCGGCAACAAATTCCACGATTTCCGCCAAGTCGATCTTCGAGTGATTTTGGTCGAAAACCGCCTTGAATAGCTCGCCAAAGGTCGAATGGGCATACAATGAGATTGAATATAGGCTGTATCCCGCGATCAGGCATAGCACTGCCGCGAGGAGATTGAAGCCGGGTCCTTAGAAGTGGACCCCGAATTTGGGACCAGGGTTTAATTGAAAGCCAGCCGGTTCCGTTATGCTAGACGGAGCCAATAATGAGCAAATCCAGACGGACGATCGGGGCAGCACTGAAGGCGAAGATCGCCTTGGAAGCGCTGCGGGAGCAGGCGACGGTAGCGGAGCTCGCCGCGCGCTATGAGGTCCATCCGACGCAGATTTATGCCTGGAAGAAGCAGCTGCAGGAGCATGCAGCACGCGCGTTCGAAGCCGGCGTGGGCACTGATGCGGACGCGCAGGCGCGCCGGGATATTGAGAAACTGCACGCCAAGATTGGCGAGTTGACGGTAGAGCGGGATTTTTTAGCGAAGAGGTCCGGAAGATGAGCAAGCCGGACCGGGAACGGATGCTCGACCGCACTCATCCCAAGCTCTCCGTGCGCCGGCAATGCGTGCTGCTGTCCATCCCACGCTCGGGCCTGTACCGGCCGAGGGCACCGGCCAATGACGATGCCGATCGCGCGCTGATGCGGCGGATCGACGAGCTCTTCATGACCTGGCCGTTCCTTGGCTCCCGGCGGATCACGGCGATGCTGCGCGAGCAACGGGCCGCGATCAACCGCAAGCGCGTGCAACGACTGATGCGCGCGATGGGGATTGCGGCGGTGGGACCGAAGCCGCGCACGAGCAAGCCCGCGCCCGGCCACAAAATCTACCCGTATTTGCTGCGGAACCTATCGATTGAGCGGCCAAACCAGGTTTGGGCTGCGGATATCACCTACATCCCAATGGCACGTGGGTTCCTATATCTGGTTGCTATAATGGACTGGTCGAGCCGGGCGGTGCTGGCCTGGCGATTATCGAATACGATGGATGTAGGGTTCTGTGTTGCTGCCTTGGAAGAAGCGCTGGCGCGATTCGGCAGGCCGGAGATCTTCAACACCGATCAGGGCAGCGAGGCATTCACCGGCGCACTCTTGGCCGCCGGGGCCAAGGTGTCGATGGATGGCCGTGGACGGTGGATGGACAACGTGTTCATCGAGCGATTATGGCGATCTCTGAAACACGAAGAAGTCTACCTGAAAAGCTACGCCAACGGCGCCGAGGCGCATGCCGGCATTTCCCAATGGGTCGGCTTTTACAACGGCCGGAGGCCGCACCAAGCGCTAAGCGGCCGCACGCC
>JAFAHH010000900.1 GCA_019237355.1 Acetobacteraceae bacterium
CTGCTCGCGACCGGCGGCCGCGCCCGTATACTCCTGCTCGGGTTCAGCGTCAGGGATCTCATAACCTTGCAGATAATTGGCGGCGAGGTGGCGAAAGATATAGTCGATTAGCGATGTTGCACGGGATACGGCCGGGTCACCCTCCACTGCGCCGGCCGGGCCGAAGCGGGTGAGGGTGAAGGCCTCCACAAAAGCCTCCGGGGGCACACCATGCTGAAGCCCTACGCTGACGGCTTGGGCGAAACTATCCATGAGCCTGCGGAAGGCGGCGTTTTCCTTGTACAGCGTGATCGAAATCTCACCTAATCGCCCATCCTGGTATTCGCCCGTTCGAACATAGAGCTTATGGCCTCCGACCGAGGCCTTCTGGGTATGCCCGCGGCAGCGCGCGGGGAGCTCGCGACGTTGTGCTGAGTGTGCCGGGCTGGCTGGGATCGCGGCGGGGCGGGGCGGCATGAGCTCTAGGAAGGGCGCGACCGCATCGTGCATGGCGGCGTGCGCGCCGGCACCTGGCGCCGGGAAAGGCGAGTTGCCGGTGAGAAGGGAAGCCAATGCCCGGTCAACGGAAATCTCTCGAGCGGCCAGATAGGAACGAGCGGTTCGGCTTAACCCTCCCTCGGCGTTCAGCGGCGAAAAGGCCGGGGCAATGCCGCTGGTCTCGACACCCAGTAAAGCTTCCGTCTCTGGCCAGGAACCCAGACCCGTGGTTGCCTCATGAGCGACGGATCGCAGCTGTCGCGCAGCTTGCCATGCGGTTTGCACGGCATCGGCTATGTCCGGAAATAGAACCGGCCCATCAGGGGGCGTCCAAGTCTTGCAAGCCCGCCCGGGTCTACCGTTGAGGCCGCTCAAACGTCCCGACGCGATCTCGGCCCGGGCGCGCGCAAGCGCCGCGATTGAGGAGGCAAGCATGCGCGCTGGGCTGCTGTCGTAATCGAGCCCGAGCGCTGCGAGCAGCCCTGCGAGGTCGGCGATACCAATGACGATCCGGCTCGCCTCAGGTGCAATCAGGCTGACCGCAGTGGCAGCGGTTTCGACTGCCCGGCCAAAGGCATCGGGCTGAAATCCGAACCCGGGATCAAAGAACGCGCCGAGGTTTAGCACGAACCCCGGCGTGGGGCTTGGGCGCCCTTGCCAAATCCCGCACTCGGGTGCCCCCTGGCGGGACAACAACAGCGCATGAAGGTGTTCTCCAATAGCAAGGTCACGTCCGGCAAAACCAAGCCCAGCCTGTTGCGCCTGGTCTCGCGCGGCGCGAATCCAAGCCTCGGCAGCATCGGGCAAGTTCACGGGGCCTTGGCCGGGTGCGAGCTCCGCCAATGCGGCCGCGGCATGCGCATCCCAGCTTGCTGGCAATTTTACCAACCGCGGCTGGGAATCTGGGTCTGGGCTGGCGGCGATCCGACGCAGCCGGACTCCATGCCACTGCTTGCTGGTCCTCATCATCGGAGATGATAAGCCCGTGGGGATTCGGGGCAAAGCGGATTTGGTGGACTGAAGCGGGGGCAAACACCAATGCGTGGTGGATAAACTCTGCCGGGCTCCGGGCTGGACCGAAGGGCCGCGCCTTCGTATACGGGGCCGCGATGGCGACGCTTGGCACCATACTGTTCACCCTGTTTTTTGGGCATCGGGTCGGGACCGACAGCGTCGGGAATCGCTACTATGAGGAGCGGCGGCGCCGGCCGAGCAGCCTCCGCCCGCGCCGCTGGGTCGTGTATCGCGGACTTCCGGAACCCACCAAAGTACCGCCGGAATGGCATGCATGGCTGCACTACACGACCGATGCTCCGCTGCCGGAGACGGCGCGCAAACCTTGGCAAAAGCCGCATATGATGAACCTGACCGGAACGCCGTTCAGCTATCGCCCGCCGGGCCACGACTATAGCGGCGGGCGACGCC
This sequence comes from Acetobacteraceae bacterium, assembly GCA_019237355.1. Classification (GTDB taxonomy): domain Bacteria; phylum Pseudomonadota; class Alphaproteobacteria; order Acetobacterales; family Acetobacteraceae; genus JAFAHH01. Next base: position 1,903 of record JAFAHH010000900.1, read on the forward strand.
CGGTCGCGACCGGTGATTACGAAGCGTGGACTCCCAATGCCTAAGCGGCCCATTCCAGGCAGGCGGCCCAGGGCCGGGTGAAGCGATAAATCAATGCACCGCCGAAGTCTGGCTGAGATCGCGACCGGGCTGGTCGTGCTGCTGGTCACGGCAGGCTTTCTCGCTTACGCCATAGCCCATTCAGGGCGCAGCACCGGAACAGGCTATCCGTTGTTTGCCCATTTCGACCATATCGATGGGCTCGGTCCTGGATCGGATGTCCGAATCGCCGGGGTCAAAGTGGGCTCCGTAACCGATACCCGGGTCGATCCCAGCACCTTCTTGGCCGCCGTGACGTTCACGGTCCAGAATAGCATCAAGTTGCCAAAGGACACCGGCGCGGAAATCACAAGCGAAGGCCTGCTCGGCGGCAAGTATATCAACCTCTCGCCGGGCGGAGATGAAACTGTGCTCAAGCCCGGCCAAGAGATTACAATAACCCAAGGCTCGATCAGCATCGAGCAACTGCTCGGGAAATTCGTTTTCAGCATGGGCAACATGGCCAATAAGCCGGCGGGATCAGGAGGCGGGCAACCGGGTACCCAAGGGGAAAGCCCGCCTGCCCTAAAATGATCGGACCGCCTCCTGCGATCTGGCCGCAATCGGACGGCGCGCCGGTTTCGTGCCAGGAGAAGTTAAAGGTGCTGGGCGACAACTACGCTGAACTCGGTCAGGTGATGCAGGATGCTTTCGAAGATGCGCTGCTGATGGGTGTAGACGAGCGCGCGATGAGGCGCATCCTGATCGCGATGGTGGAAGGTTTGGAAAGCCCGAAGCGGGTATGAACGCAGGTTTTTGGTGCATTCTGGCTTTGATCGGGCTGGCTCCGGTGATTCCGGCTGCCGCACAGGATGAGCCTGCACCGGATACACCGCCCCCGGCTGAACAAGTGCCGGAGCAAAACATCTGGTTGCCTCACACCGAAGCGGAATTGCAGGTTCTGGATAAGGTGAACGCACGCAGCCAGGATCTGCAGGTCAAGACGGGCCAGTCGGTGCAGTACGGAACATTAACAATATCGGTTCAAGCATGCATGCTACGCCCGCCTGATCAGGCGCCGGACGCAGCTGGCTTTTTGGTGATCACCGACCGCCGCCCGGGAGCGCCAGGGTTTAAGGGCTGGATGTTACAATCAGCACCCGCCTCTTCGATGCTGGAGAATCCGATCTATGACGTGCGCGTAATCGGGTGCCGCTGAAATGAGTGCCGTCCAACTGCCCCTACTTGCGCAAACCGCACTGCTGCTCGATCTCGACGGCACTTTGCTCGACATCGCGCCAGCGCCGGATTTGGTCGTGGTGCCGCAAGAGTTGATCCTGACGTTGCAAAAGCTGCGGGGTCGGCTCGGCGATGCCCTGGCCGTGGTTTCAGGGCGCACCGTCGAAAATGTCGATTCGCTCCTGCAGAGTGTGCCGTACGCCGTGGCGGGAGAGCATGGGGCGGCATTGCGCTTGGCGCCGGATGCTGCGCCACTCCGGCCGGCCCTACCCAGCGTTCCTCCGGAGTGGCGGCAATCAGCGGCCAAACTCGCAGGCGCGCGACCAGGGGTGCTGCTTGAAGAGAAGGCGCAGGGGTTTGTGCTCCACTACCGTGCGGTTCCCGATCTCGGACCGTGGCTTGGGGAAGAGCTGGCCGCGATCACCCGCGGGGATAGCCGGTTTGCGATCCTGCCCGCCCGCAAGGCTTGGGAAGTGCGTCCCCGGGGCGCCGATAAAGGCACCGCAGTCGCGGCTCTCATGGACCATCCGCCTTTTGCCGGCCGGGCTCCCATTTTCATTGGGGATGATGTCACGGACGAGGACGGGATGGAGGCGGCGCGCGCCGCGGGCGGCATCGGGCTCCGCGTCCCCGAGGTGTTCGGCAGCGCGGCTTCTGTTCGGGCTTGGCTCACGAGGGCTGCCGATCAGTCAGCGCAGAACTGGCCGGCCCTGAATCGATAGGCGCGCCCACACACCTGCTGCCTTGAGCGACCGCACAATCGCAACGTACCTAGGACCCTCATTTCGTCTCTCATGTCCGTCTTCAACCCTACTGACGTGAGTCATCGCACCGGCCGGCGTGATGGGAGCACTTCAAGAGTTGGCGCCCAGGGCAGGGAGCGAAGCCCGCAACGACGGTTGATCCATCTCTGATGCGCGCGTTTGTTCCGCATGACCTGGCTTCGTCGTGGAGCTGCCCCTCTCTAGTTCTAGTCTAACCTAGGAACTTTGATTTTCAGAGCGCGATTCAGGCTCTCCCACGATTCCGCCTCAAGCCGTCGCGCTCTAGACTAGCGCACGGCCGACTAGGCTTAGGCTCGCGCAAAGCCCGCCGACGACCGCCAATAGAAAGTGGATTCGCGTGGCGGCTCGCGGATCGTCGCGGCAACCGGATCGAGGCTCCATGACGGAGGTGCTCGGAAAGCGATGAGCTTCGATGCCTTAAAGGCCCCGCCGCCTTGCCCGGGCCTTGGGGCCGGTTTCTTCCGTAACACCTCCAACACGCGGCACTCTATCCTTCATCTCATGAAGCGATCCAGCTCAGGCCTCAGGCCGGGATGTTCGTGTCTAGTCTAGCCCGCGGCAAATAGCCAAGTCGTGGATTTCGCCGCCGATCGGCAGCGCAGCCGGCCACAAATCACTGTTCGATCAAAGTCCCGCTGAGGGGGGATTCGGATCCTTGTTCTTGAGGCGCTAGGTGCGGCCAGTGGGGCCTTATCCCTGGCGGCAAAGGCGAACGAGACCCTTGCTGATAGAACTGGTAATCGGGCTGCTCCAATTCCTCCTCAGGCTCACTACCGGCCCCGCCGGGCAACGGCGTGCCGCCGCCTCCGCCCTGCGCCCATACTATTGAAGGGGCAGCGAGAATAGTTAACGCAAATGTCAATGCGACCATCATACCGGCTTTGCCCGCCGCCTCCTCATTAGTTACTGTCGAAACCATTACGCGCGGCCGCCGACCTCTGGAGAGGGCTGTCGTTCGCAGACTGAACCTGGGGTGCGTCATTTGTTGCTGCCTTTCTGGTTTCGGAGAGCCTTTGAAGACTAGCCGCTAAGGCGCCAATCTAGCTATTGTACATCTATGGAATTCACATTAGCGTGCAGATCGGTCGTATAGCCGAAACGGATTGGTCGAGTTATACTTTCGTTTAGAACCCACCTAGACAGGTTCCTGAGTTGCTGAAAAGGGCTAAGAAGCGCCTCGAAGCGGCGGGGGCGTAATCCGCCTGATCCAATCCTCAACCCGATGCCGCATTCGTCCAAACCGGCCCACCTCGGCGAGACGGCGATCGAGGAAGGCAAGGGTGTCCGCATCTTCCTCGCTCTGATCGGAGAGCCAATACAGCATCGTTGCCGAATAGATGCCGGCCAGGATGGCCCGCTTGGTATACCAACTGAAATCGGCCGCCTTATCCCCGGCCGCATGCCAGATCGCATCAACGGTCCGGGCCGTGCAAGCAGCGGCTACCGCTGTATTCTGCGGCAGCATCAGCAAAGAGTAGGCGCGCCGAACCGCTTCCTTATACGGACGGTTCTGTTGCAAACGCAGCGCCATCACCGCCCGTACCCGCTCAGGCACCCGCATCGCGGCCAGGTTCAGCTTGGCGGCGCCGTCTTCCATCCGGCGGTCAGCCCAGTCGAAATAGGCTTCGACCATGTCGGCCGCCCCGCGGGGAAAAAGCAGGTCGGCATCATCCGGATATTCTCCAATATCTTTCAGTGCCGCCCGCAAGGCGCTGCGTGTCCAGCCCTGAAACGGCACGATCGGAAGCAAGGCCTTAATGGCGGCATCGCGCTCCGGGCTGCGTTCAGGGGGGCCAATCATGGCCGCCCCGCAGCGTAGCGCGCCAGCTCTTCGGTAAAGCCGAACAGCCTCATATCGGTCATGCGCATTGGGTACAGGATCCCGTCCAAGTGGTCATACTCATGCTGTACGACGCCGGCGTGAAAACCCGAAACCGTGCGTTGGATTACCCGGCCATCGCAGTCCACTCCCCGGTAGTAAATCCGGCGCGCCCGCGGGACTGCGGCGCGCAGACCTGGGATCGAAAGGCAACCCTCCCAGCGCAACACACGCTCTCCCGTCAGGAGTTCGATTTGCGGGTTGATCAGAACCGTGTTGGCTACCGGCGTGTCCTCCGGATCTTCCCCGCTGCGGTCGCCGGGGACGCGGAAAACGAACACTCGAAGCGGAACGTGCACCTGCGGTGCGGCCAGGCCGACACCTGGTGCGTCCTCCATTGTCTCGATCATATCAGCGACAAGCCGCCTGATCTCAGGCGCGCCCGGATCGGAGACCGGCTCCGCCCGCTGCAGCAGCACGGGGTGCCCCATACGGGCGATCTTCAGAATTGCCATGGCTAGCCCTGAAAGGGTCACTGCCCGTTGGCGCGGGCCATGCTGGTATGCTATAGGGTTTTTCCCCGCGCCGGAAGCACCGATGCGGAACCCTTTATTATGCCCCGAGATCGGCTAGGGACGGGGATCAACCCGGAAAGGAGAAGGCGGCCAAGTGCAGGTTCTCGTACGCGACAACAACGTCGATCAGGCGCTGAAAGCGCTCAAGAAGAAAATGCAGCGGGAGGGTATCTTCCGAGAGATGAAGCTGCGGCGGCATTATGAAAAGCCCTCGGAGCGGCGCGCGCGCGAGGCGGCGGAAGCGGTTCGGCGGGCACGCAAGCTCGAACGCAAGCGGCTGGAGCGCGAAGGCTTCTAATTGTCGGGCCCTTCAGGCCCATTGCCTGGAACACCACTTGCTTCGCGCGCGGGGCGCTGGTCTACTAATCCTGCTTAAATAGGTCCGCGTGTTCTGCCAAGTTCTTAGGTAACAGGGAAGACGGGTGGCCTGGGCGGCCCTTTCAGTTGACGGTTGATCTTGGCCCGTGCAGATACTTCCCATACGCGGGAGGCGATTACGAGCGGGAGATTCCGAGGTTGTCACCCTATGTCTTAGGGACAGACTGTCACCCATCTGTCCGGGTCGGACCCTTGAAATTCTGGAGCGGGCGAAGGGATTCGAACCCTCGACCCCAACCTCGGCAAGGTTGTTACTTCACCTGCAACGGGCTGCCAGGCCCCGTCAAATCTAGCCAAAATCTTCCTTTTGGCGAACGCTGGCATGGCGTTTCCGCCCCTGGCGGAGTAGCTATCCAGTAGCTACATTTTTCGGTAGAGGCGAGAATGGCGTCGCGTCGCATTACCGCGCCGGCTCTGGAAAGGCTAAACCCCCGTGAGAATTTGTGGGACACCGAAGTGCGAGGGCTTGGCGCGCGCCGGCAGGTAGCAGGTGGCAGCGTCACGTTCGTCTTCAAATACGTGGCGCCCAACTCCCGGCGCCAAAGATACATCACAATCGGTAAGTGGGGCCGGGGAAATTGGGGAATTGATGAGGCCAGGAAAAGGGCCACTGAGTTACGAGATGCCGTTCGTCTAGGTCGTGATCCCGCCGCCGATCGCGAGGCCAAAAAGACGATGCTTACCGTATCGGAGCTTTGTGATGCTTACTTGGCCGCCGCCCAGAATGGGGATCCTCGCTTGCTGAAGCGGAACGGCAGCCCCAAGAAGCTAACTACCCTTGCGAATGATCGCGGTAGGGTGGAGGGACATATAAAACCGCTCCTCGGAGCCATGCCGGTGGACGGCGTGGCTCGGCGTGACATGGAGGCATTCACGCTGCGCGTAGCAAAGGGTGCGACGGCTCAGCGCCGTAAAGTGGGCATGCGCGCAGTCTCGATTATTCAGGGGGGTAGAGGAGCCGCAAGCAGGACAGTAGGACTGCTAGGCGCGATTTTTGCGTACGCTCAGAAATTGGAGTTACGGACGGACAATCCGTGCCGTGGTGTCACGCGGTTTGCCGACCAGAAGCGCGAGCGGCGCCTCTCCGATGAGGAATACCGCGCATTACCACCGGCTTAGAGCGGGGCGAGACGGAAGGTAGCAACCCGGCCGGAATCGCCGCGGTGCGCTTGCTTTTGCTGACCGGCTGGCGTCGAAGCGAGGCCACGACTCTGCGTTGGGCGGAAGTGAACCTTGCGCGCCGCACTGCCCGCCTTGGGGATACCAAGACTGGTGCAAGCATCCGTCCTTTGGCGCGGGCGGCAGCCGAGCTGATCGGCTCCCAGCCACGCACCAGCAACCCGCATGTTTTTCCAGCCCGCGCGGACGGCAAGCCGTTGCAGGGGCTGCCGCGTATGTGGGAGCGCATCCGCAGACTGGGTGGACTGCCGGACGATGTGACCCTGCACGTTCTCCGGCACAGCTTCGCATCCGTGGCAGCAGACCTCGGATATAGTGACGCGGCCATTGCCGGGCTAATCGGGCATAAGCGCGCCGGGATCACGGCTCGGTACACCCACGCGGCCGATGCGGTGCTGCTAAAAGTGGCGGATGAGGTGGCCCGGGCCACCCTGGCGAAGCTCCAAGGTCCTGAGTCACACGAGGCATTGTCCGCCGAAGTCATCCTACCGCTCTGAAAGCGACGTGATCCGACCAGGGCGGATAGCGGTCCAGGCAATTTTCCAATCGGGCGGCCCGACTACACTCAATACGCAAGCCGGATAACACGAATTCTTCAAGGCCTCCGCACTTGGTCGCAACCCAGTAAGCGGGCACTAACTCGGCGGCCTTTCGCGACCAGAGAGTGGGTCAACGACCCCACGGACGTGAGAAAACAGTAAGAGCAGACGAAATGAATATGCATCAAACCCAACTGCCGCGTACCGCACCCGCTGAGAAGCCGAAGCGCATTATGATCTTCGGGCGTTGCCCACAGGGAGAGGAACGCATCATAATGTACTATATCGGCCCAATGCCCGAGGACCTCACTGATGGTAATGCAGTGACTATCCCGGAAGTCATGAACTGGTTTCGGGAGGCCGAACCGAACTGGAACGTACCTGATGTTAACTTGCTGCGCCTGCTGCATTCGTTCATTGATCACTTAAATGCCACCCGCCTGAGTGAGCCATTCCAGCCCGACAGGAACGATCCTGCCCTTCAGCGACCGAGGCAGATTGCGCAGGCGATTCATAGCCTGCGCAAGAATCTGCCGGCGTCGATTGAAAGCGAGAGGCAATTATCAGAGCTGATCCGGGAAACAGCGGAGAAGTCCCTTACTGAGTGCCCGGCCGATGCCTGTCAGCGTTTGTTGAATTCAGCCGAGGACGTAGCTGGGTGCTTCCCCTCGGCCATGCCGCGCAAGCGACACGAAAGTTGGCACGATTCCGCAATTATGATCGCCTCGTTCCTACGGGGACTGTGGCGTAGTGTGGGGCGGAACCGCATTGGGTGCCGTCGCGAAATTGGTGGAAATAGAGGTGGCGTAATCTCCGAGTGGACCAACGACTCGTAACCGGCGTTCGCGCGCCGGCGGAGATCACGCCATGGACCAGAATAGCACAACAGATGCGGCGCCGCTGCTCACTGGGGAGGTCTGGTTCGACCCGATCGAGGCCGAGCTGCGGGAGCGCGTGCGAGG
>JAFAHH010000953.1 GCA_019237355.1 Acetobacteraceae bacterium
ATCAGGAAGGGCAAGGAGGCGGGTAGAATGACGCGGGTCCATTTGTGAAAGCCCCGTGAACCCATAGTGCGGGCCGCGCGGGCGTAAACCGGAGGTATGGTGCGGGCGCCGGTATCGGTTGAGATGATAACCGACCACACGGTTCCCATAATCACGACGAATAGCATCGCCGCTTCGGTTTGACCGAACCAAAGCAAGGCCAGCGGCACCCAGCAGATGCTGGGCAAGGTTTGCAGCCCGAGCGCGAGCACACCGATCGTATCCTCCACGAACTCGGAAACACTCGAAAGCAGCCCCAGCGGCAATCCAATGACGAGGCCAATTAGGTAACCGGCGACCAGCCGCTGCAACGTCACGGCAGCGGCGCTCAGTAAGGTGCCATCGAGGAGCGAGGTCCAGAGATACGCGCCCACATCCATCGGAGAGGGCAGCAGCACCGGGGACCACCGCCCGCTCATCGTCATGAGCTGCCAGGCGCCAACCAGGCCTGCAAAGAACAGCATGGCGATTCCCGCGCGTTTCATTCGCTGACGTCCAATCTCAGGTAGTTCTTTAGCGCCGCCGTGATATGGGAAGCATATTCCGCCAGCTCCGTGCTGTTGATATCGCGCGGCCGCGGGAGTGGGATCGCAAAATCCTCGCGAATGCGAGCGGGACGCGGGGAAAGCAGAATGACACGGTCGCCGAGGCAGACGGCCTCGCGCACGTTATGCGTGACCAGCACGATGGTCTTCCGGCGGGTCTGCCAAATCCGCTGGATGTCAGCGTAGAGCTGCTCGCGAGTCAGCGCATCAAGCCCAGAAAAGGGCTCATCCATCAATAGTACACGCGGATCTGGTGCGAGCGCGCGGGCAAAAGCGACGCGCTGCTTCATTCCACCGGAAAGCTCATGGACATTGGCGTGCGCGAATTTTTCCAGGCCGACCAGCTTGATATAGCTCTCTGCGATCTCGCGCCGCTGCCGCTGGGTCAATTCCGGCACAAGCTTGAGGCCGAACATGACGTTGCCGAAGACGTCGAGCCAAGGAAACAGCGCCGATTCCTGGAACATTACCAGCCGGTGCCGGCCCGGCCCAGTGACTGGTTGATCATCGGCCATAACATGGCCGCGATCCGGCTTGGTAAGGCCGGCCATGATGTCGAGCAGGGTCGATTTGCCGCAGCCACTTGGGCCGACGAAGCAGACAAACTGGCCTGCTTTGATGTTGAGATTGATGTCTTCCAGGGCTTGAACCCGTCCATGGCGACGCGTCTCAAACCACTTCGAGACCCCCTCAACCACGAGATTGCCCGGCCCTGTGTCGTCAGGCGCGCTTTGCTCCGGTAAGCGCGAAGCCAGTTTTGTGTCCATCATGGCTGTTCCACCAAGCGAGAGAGGTCAGGCGCCGAACGAAGGAAGCCGGCTTCTTTGGCCTTTGCCACGAATTTTTCCAGTGGAGCCGGGGAAACCTGGTCCGTAAGCGCGATGCGCGACCACGCGCGGGCAATGAGCTCGGGCTTGATATCGGCGCGTGTCTCCGCAGCAAGCTCGTTGCGCACCATTGCCTGGGCTTCGGCTGGGTGATTGCGGATCCAATCGGTAAGTTCCTTATGGGCCTTCCGAAACCGGCTGGCGAGATCGCGCCGGTTTTGCAGAAAGCTGGCACTGGCGACCAACACCGTCGTAATGGCGTCCTTCTCGTCTACCAGAATCCTGCCGCCAGCTTTGGTCTCGATCAGCGACACCCAGGGCTCGACCGTCCATACAGCGTCAAGCTGTTTTTCCTGGAAGAGCGAAAGCTGATCAGGGTTTTGCGTCGGTATCACCTTTGCGTCTCCCCCGGTCAACGTGATCCGCAAACCGCCGGCCGTAAGCCAGGCCCGCGCGGCTACATCCTGCGTGTTGCCAAGCTGCGGGGTCGCAATCGTTTTGCCCCTAAAATCGGCGGGCTTAGTGAGGCCAGAATTCGGCTGCACTATCAGTGCCGAACCCCCCTCGACCGCGCCGGCAATGATCCGGATATCCTCGCCGCGCGCCCTTGAGTAGGCGTTGATGGCCGGACTCGGCCCAACATAGGTGAGATCAATCGAATTGGCAAAAATCGCCTCCATGGCGCTCGGTCCGGCGTTGTAGATGAACCATTCGAGCTTGAGCTCTGGGCCGAGGCGCTGTTCGAACCAACCTTTGCCTTGTCGCGATAGATTATGCGCAACAAGCGCCTGAACGTGCGTCACGTTCGGAAAATGCCCGACCCGCAACGTGAGCGATTGCGCACCGGCTGAACGAACCATCACCAAGATCCCCAGCATCGTGGCCAGCACTCTGACAGCGAGCCGGACCTTCCTGGCCCGGGGGTGCCGGGAGAAAAACTCTGCTTCCATACGACCAACCTGGACGGTTATGTTGCTCTGCAGTAAAGACTACAGCATCCGGGGCAATTTGTCCGCCAGCGCTGCGTACGCAGCTTCGTCCGTCCGGTCGTAGCGGATTGGGGTCACCGCGATGCGGCCCTCGCGCAAGGCGTCCAAGTCGCTTTCCGGTCCTTGCTCGCGCCGGCCGCGGCGGAAATTGAGCCAATGGTACTCAAATCCGCGCGGGTCGATGCGGCTTTCCACATCGATGCCTTGGATCATCCCGACGCCTTGTCGCGCCAACGTGATCGGTCCGACTTCGCTGGCCGGGCGGTCGGGAAAATTCACGTTGAGGCACGCCTCCTCGCTCCAGCCGATCTCAAGCAGCCGCCGAATCACGTGAGGGGCGAGAGTGCGGGCCGTGTCCCAAGGCACGGCCTCGCGGTCGGTGAATGCTTGGCTGAGGGCGATCGAGGGTATGCCGAGCATCATTCCGGTCATTGCGCCGCCGACGGTGCCGGAAAATACGGTCTCCATCCCCAAATTGGCCCCGCGATTGACGCCTGAGAGGATGAGCTGTGGCGGCCCATCGGCCATAAAATGACACACCCCCATCACCGCACAATCGCCGGGCGTCCCGGTGATCCCGAAGCGGCGCGGCCCCAGCCGGCTGACGCGGATGGGGTTATGCAGGCTGATTGCATGCGAAACCCCGCTCCGGTCGTGTTCTGGCGCGACGATCCATATCTCGCGGCCGAGCTGTCCGGCGACTTCCTCGAGCACCGCCAGCCCAGGCGCATCGATCCCATCATCGTTTGTGAGTAGGATGCGGTCGAGCATGATCAAAATTGGGTCGCCTCAACGGCCGCAACATCCAGCAATCGCTCGATGACCTCGGGTTCCTGTGCCCCAGCAATCGCATGTCGCCCAGCGACAACGAAACAGGGCACGCCGTTGATGCCCAGCCGGTGCGCTCGCAAATTCTCGGCGTGAATGGCATCACAGTCCTGGTCGCTGCGCAGGAAACTTCGCACGGTTTCACCCTCGAGGCCGCATGCCGCGGCAATCGCGATGAGCACCCTTGCATCGCCGATGTCGCGGCCATCGGTGAAATGCGCCGAGAATAGCGCCTCCACAACGGCATCTGCCCGGCCATAACGTGCGGCAAGCCGCACCAGCCGGTGCGCGTCAATGCTTGAGGGCGTCCGCCGGATGCGCTCGAAGCGGAACAAGATGCCTTCCGCCCGTCCGATCTCAGCGATGGAAGCATAGAGCCGGCGGGCCCGCTCCTCGCCCCCGAACTTGCGAACGACGTAATCCGGCCGGGCCATGCCGCCGCGCGGCATGTCGGGGTTGAGCAAGAAGGCGCGCCAGGTGAGGTCGAACCGCAAATCTGGGCGCCGCCGTAAGGTGCGCATCAGCCGTCGTATCCCAAGGAAACACCAGGGGCAGACGAGGTCGTGCACAATCTCGATCCCCAGGCGGGCTTTGGGGGGTGCTAGGATGTTCACGGCTCGGCTCCGCCGGTGATTAAACTGTATGTCAGCAGTCTATCATATTCCGCGCCCGCTCCGGCAAGGGTGCGATCGCTTCTCAATCGAGCACACGCACAAGTCGCAGGGGAAAAAAGTCATCCGGCATCTGCACGAGTTGGATATTGTCCCGTGCTGCCCAGGATAAGAATTGCTGGTGCAACGGAATGTACGCGAAGTCTTTCTGCAATATGATCGCCGCCTCATTGATCATCTGTTGGCGGCGGGTGCTGTCGGTTTCTGTCGCAATCTCATCTGTCAACCGGTCTATTTCGGGATTCGAGTAGCCGCCGTAATTGACCTCGCCTCGCGGCGGGTTCCTGGTCACTGCGAGGTTGAACAAGGAGTTGTGCGCATCATACGTGATCGGAGTCCAGCCAAGTAGGTAGAAGCTGGTCTGGTACTTAGGGGGACCAACCTCGTTGTAGAAAATCGCCTTCGTGCGCAAATTGAGGTCGATTCGCACCCCTATGCGTGCGAGCATTGCAGCGATCGCCATGCAGATTTCATTATCCTCCACGTAACGGTCGTTGGGGCAATCAAGCGTGAGTGAAAAGCCGTTCGGGTAACCCGCTTCGGCAAGTAGCTTTTTGGCCCGCAGCGGGTCAGGCTTTGGCCGACGATCTAGCTTGGAATCATACCCGTTCACGCCAGGGCCCCAAAGCAACCAAGTCGGATGGGCTTGGCCGCGCATGAGCTTGGCAGCGATCGCTTCCTCATCGATCGCGAGCGCAAAACTTTCGCGGATCCGAATATCCTTGAAAGGATTGCGTCCGAGTACATCAGCCTTCAGCAACTCATCCCTGCGCTGATCCATGCCAAGGAAAATCGTACGCAGCTCTGGCCCGGAAATAACCCGCAAACCGGGCGTCCTCCGTATTCGCGCCAAATCTTGCGGCGGTACCGAGTAGACCATATCGACATCGCCAGAGAGCAGGGCAGCGACCCGCGTAGCGTCATTGTTGATGACGTCGAATTCTACGCGGTCTAGATTATCGCGCCGGCGATCCCACCATCCGGAGTTCGGCTCCAGAATTGTGCGCCGTCCCGGTTCGCGCGACACCAGCCGAAAGGGCCCGGTGCCCATCGCGTGACGCACTGCATAATTCTCCTGGCCGATAGTCAGATTTGATGGTTCGGCTGCGCCATTCTTTTCCGCCCAGAGCTTGCTCATGATGAGCCAGCTCGTCATCTCTTGGGGAAAGATCGGATCGATGATGTTTGTGTCGAAATCTATCGTGAGGTCATCGATCTGTCGTACTGCCTTCACTGTCGCGAGCACCGACTGCACCACCGACCCTGGTCTGCGGATCCGGTCGGCCGAGAATACGACATCACGCGCCGTAAACGGTGTGCCATCTTGCCACTTCACCCCAGGCCGAAGGTGGAACCGCCATACCGTGGGCCCGGTCTGTTCCCAGCTCACGGCAAGAGCCGGCTCGAGCTTTTCGTCCCGGTCGCGGCGGATCAGCGGCTCGTAAATGTTTGACAAGAAAGATAGCTGAAACGTCTCGTTCCGGCTGTACGGGTCCATAGCGTTGACATCACCGTCACTGGCCCAGCGCAGCTTGGCGGCGACAACCGGCACCGGACCGGCGATTGCGCACAACATGCAGGCTACTAATATCGCCGAGGGGTGCCGCCTCAGAACCCAACCATTCATTGTGCAAGAATGTCCCAGTCGCCTAAACGGCGAGCTTTAGCCCCGGCATGCTGACCTGGAAATCGCCGGGGTTCATTTTTCTGGTTCAATGCTCCAGGCTCGAAAACCTACCCTTACAGACGGCTCGGGATGCGAGCTCAGCGGCCACCTGCCATAGAGCGCGATCGCCGGGCGCGGACTCGGGTTCTCGATTCGCGAGCACCGGGTCCCATTTTGCGCGCAAAAATGGGGGTCCCGATCCTCCGAAAGCCTAAATCGCGCTCTGAATCGCAAGGGCTAGAGCGCGATGGCTTGAGGTGGAATCGTCGGAAAGCCCTGAATCGCGCTCTCAAACCAGAAATCCTAGAGCATGATGACTTCGACCTGAAGTCATCATGCTCTAGTGCGGCGCTCCGGAAATCCTTGCTTGTCGAAATCAGGCGATTGGGCGGCTCGTCAGCTCGCGGGTCAATTTTTGTTTCATCGCTAACGCAAAGGCGGGATAATCGGGGCAGGATAATGCAAATGCGCCGGGCCCGCCGATAACTTCACGCGTATAATTCTGCAGAAGGTCGGGTTCCTCGTGCAACACGCAGAGGCCGTTGATGGTGATCCCTGCATTGGCCATGCGGTCCCGCACCGGGCCGGGTGGGACCCCATCGTTGGACCGCCCATCGCCGGCCACATTCACGATCTGGCGGCGGGCTGACACAGGCGCCGCGGCAAGCAGCTTCAGCGAGGCGATCAACGCTTCCCCGATCGCCGTGGAACCGGGCCGGACCGTTCGAGGCATGTTCTCCACCTGATCCCCGAAGTCGCGCGATTGCTCGGGCGACCCGATCCGCGTCCAGCCCACCATGACTTCCTGCGCCCCAGGCCCGGACCAGAGCAGAGCGGCACAAAGGCTCGCGTGGGCCGGCCCGCTGGTCAGCCCAGCAATAACCTCGGCATCGCGAAAAGCGGCGCCAATACCGCCCGCGATAAGGCCGAACTCTTCGTAGGTGACGCTCGCGCTGCCATCCACGGCGAGCACCAAGGCCAGATCGGCGGGTGCCTCGCCCACCTATATGATGGATTTTTCCCGCAATTCGGCCAGCCGCGCATCGCTATAGCCAAGCCGCTCGCGCAGCACGTCTTCGGTATGTTGACCCAGCAGCGGCGGGGGCAAGCGATAGTCGGGCGGCGTTTCCGATAGGCGGACCGGATTGGCGATCACCTTGACCCCTTCGGGCGCGACCGGATGTGGCATCTCCACGACTATTGCGCGCGCTTGCACTTGCGGATCGGCAAACACCTCCTTCAGCGTGTTGATCGGGCCACAACCAATCTTAAGCGCCTCCAGCCGCTCCACCCACCAATGCGTTGGATGTTGTTTCATGACCGGCGTGAGCGTCTTGGTCACGCGCTGGCGATTCTGCACGCGCGCGGCATTGGTGGCATACCGGGGATCGCTCAGCAGCGCCTCCAGCCCAAACTCATTGCAAAACCGCGCAAAGGTCGGGTCATTGCCGATAGATAGCATTACGTAACCGTCGCTCGTAGGAAATACCTGATATGGAACGATATTGGGATGCTGATTGCCGAGCCGCGGCGGGTTCTCGCCCGTAGCCAGGTAGTTCATGGCTTGGTTGACGAGCCAGGCACAATGCGTATCCAGCATGCCGATATCGATATGCTGGCCGCGCCCTGTATCGCGCTTGTGTTGGAGGGCGGCAAGGATGCCGATGCAGCCATAAAGCCCCGCAAACACATCGGCGATGGGCACACCGACTTTCTGCGGCGCCCCATCCGGATCTCCGGTCAGGCTCATGATACCGCCCATCGCTTGCACCAAGCTATCATAACCCGGCCGCGGGGCGTACGGCCCGGTCTGGCCGAACCCGGTAATCGAGCAATAGATCAGGCCGGGGAACCGGTCCTTCAGTTGCGCATAGCCGAGGCCATATTTGGCCAAGGCGCCAACTTTGAAATTCTCGGCCAGCACATCCGATTGCGCAATCAGTTCCAGCGCGATCGCCTGGCCTTCCGGCTTGGCGATGTCGAGCGTTACCGAGCGCTTGTTACGATTTGTCCCTACGAAATAGGCGCTCTCCTTGGTGCCGGGCATGAAAGGGGGTGCAAACCCGCGCGTGTCGTCCCCAGCGCCGGGTTTTTCGATCTTGATCACGTCCGCGCCGAGGTCAGCCAGCATCTGCACGCAAGTCGGGCCAGCCAGTACCCGGGTGAGATCAAATATTTTCAAGCCTTTCAGCGGACCGGTCGGCTCAGCCATGGTTTCCTCCTCTCAATCTGGCAGTACTTGGCCGCGCGTTTCATCGGCAAACGGGATGATGAGCAGACCAAGAGCGAAGGCAATGGCCGTCAGCGCGACTGGCGTGCCAAGTGTGCCAAAGGATTGCACGGCCGCGGCTAGGCCAAAATTCACCCCGGCTCCAATAAAGCGTCCGACCGAGGTGCAAAATGCGAATGCCGTCGCGCGCACTTCAGTGCCAAATAACTCGGGGAGCCAGAGGCTGAAGATCGTAAAATTACCCCCTGCAACTCCGAGAAAGAACAGGACGGACAGGAACACCGGCAACGCCGAGCCAGCCGGGAGATAAAATGCCCAACCGAATGCCAGTACGATCGTCACCATCATGCCGGTGAAATAAATTGCCATTGTAATCCGACGTCCGAACCGCTCAGCCAGTATCGGGAGCACGATGCAGCCGAGGATTGTCCCAATTGAGAGAATACCGGTGCCCCAGGAGGCCATTCGGGCGGCCGCCGGGGGATCGAAGCCGGCCGCGCGGGCGAGCGTTGCAATCGCTGCTGGTTCGTATACTGCGCCGGCCCATAGGCCGATGATTGCAACGGTTAACAAGGCCGACATCACAATTGTCCGGCGCAGATAGAGGCCTCGGAAAATGTGAGCAAGCGAACTTTCCCGCTTCGGAGGTGGGTGCACCTCCTCTTCGTGATGGTGATGCTCCCAGCGATCCGGCTCTTTAACCCCCAGCAATGTCAGAATCGACACAATGACCGGAACGAGGCCGCATAGAAACATTGCGCGCCACCCAAGGGAGGCGCCGATGGTATAGTTCAAGAATGCGGCAACGAAAAAGCCGAAGTAATAGCCCGTCTGCAAATAGCCGGCGCCCATCTTGCGCCGGTCTTCGGGCCAGGCTTCCGCCACATAGGTGCCGGCCATCGCCCATTCGCCGCCCACGCCGACCCCGGCCAGGAAACGGAACAGCGCGAGTTCCCAAACATTGGTGGAGAACGCCGCCGCGCCGGTGAAGACCGCATAGACAAGTACGGTACCGGCAAGCGCTTTAGTGCGCCCGAACCGGTCGGCAATCGGACCCCAAATGAAAGAAAATCCCCAACCGATTAGGAAGAGGGCGAACATGATCGAGCCGACCGAGCCGATATTGGCGGGCGTCGCCTCGTAGCCTGAACGCGGCAGCAGCTCAGTAAGCGCTGGCGCAAGCACGAGCGCGTAAATCACCGAGTCCATCCCATCCAGCATCCAGCCCGCCCAGGCAGCCCAAAAGCCAATGATTTGGCTGCGGTTCAGCGGGGTAGGTCGGGCCGTTACAGCGACGGCTGGCGTCAGTCCCTGCGTCGGTCCATAGGCCATCTCTGGTTCCTTCCGAGAAGCGCGCCGGTTAGGGCCTATAACGCTCAATCCCGGCTGTAGTACAAAAAATTGTCAGCCGAGAAACATTGGCTTGATCACCCGATTGGGCCGAAGCTAGGCTGTTTCGAGCCTTCGCTATGGAGATCGGCCAAGCGGGCACTTGCGAGTTTTGCATTTCTGCGCTGCCCACCGAGACCGAACTCCTCCATCGAGACCGCGCCAGCCGTGCTGCAATTCCCACACCTGCCCTTGGAGGTAATGATGCCGATTGCAAACGCAGATCAGCTCCTGGCTGAAACCAGACGTGGAAATACGAAGCAGGCGGCCGAACGGCGGCCCACACCGCAAGGGCCCGCTTTGCTGGCGAGGGAACAAGCGCGCGAATCGAAGCGTCGCAGCCGGACGGTGCGTCTCGTTACCGGGCTAGTGGCCTTGTCGACGGCAACCCTCGTGTCAGGTCCGGGCCGAGCGGCCGTGATCAACACCATCACCGCGAATGGCTATACTTTCACCAACTTCGATCCTCCCGTGACCGCCCCCGCCGTGGGCTCCAACGCCAACGGGATCAGCAATGCCGGCCAGGTCGTTGGCACCGAGGTGGATGTAAACAATGCATCAACGTTCACCAACTTTTCGGGCGTGCCATCGAGCACAACGTTCCTGAATACCGGCGCCGGCCAGATCGCGTTCGGGATCAACACCGCGGGCAACGTCGTGGGCGGGAACGGAACGACAGCCTTCTACCTGCCCGCGGGCGGCTCGCTGCAGCCGCTGGCGACTCCGGCGGGCGCGATCAACGCGTTCGGCATCAATGACCAGGGCAATATCGTTGGCCAGTTCACAACCGCGGCTGGGACGACCCCGGGCTTCTTTCTCGCCAATATCGCGAGCACCAACTTTACGACCATCAACGCCCCCTCAGGTCCGAATGTCGTTAATGCGCAAGGGGCCAACAACAACGGCCTGATCGTCGGGTTCTATCTTGGAACAGACGGACAAGTGCACGGCTTCCGTGCCAACGCGGCCAGCGCAGTCAATAACGTCCTTACGGGCACCGCAATCGCCGACCCAGTGATCCCGACCGTGCCTGCCGAACCCGGTGCGACATTCGTCTTTTCGCAGATCCTCGGCGTGAACGATGGCGGGCTCGCGTCGGGCTACTATGGGGATAGCACGACGAGCCAGCACGGGTTCCTCTTCAACACGAACACCGGTACCTACACCTTTTTGGACGATCCCTCGGCGGCGTTCCACAACGGCGTCGAGATTACCCAGATCACGGGCATCGCCAACTCCGGTGAGCTCGCCGGCTTCTACACCGACGGGCAGGGGATCGCACACAGCTTCGTGGCTTGCCCGAGCGGGGTCGTCTGCCCCGGGACCGGTTCCGCCGGGGCGGTGCCCGAGCCGGCATCCCTAGCCTTGCTCGGCGCCGGCGTGCTTGCCCTTGTGGGCCTACGCCGCCGGATGATCTGAGCTGCCGGCGCGCCCTCCATCATCACCGAAACATTCTTCGCGCATCTAGAGCGTGACGGCATGACCTAACGCCGTCACGCTCTAACAGTTTGCTGA
>JAFAHH010000964.1 GCA_019237355.1 Acetobacteraceae bacterium
TCGAAAGCTTCCATGACAAAATATTCGAGATGCCGCAGGGCGGCCTCATTGAAAAACTTACGGAGGAACAATGCCTGATTGATACGGCTGGCCCGCGCCCCGCCAATCGCAACGCCATCCGAGGGCCACCCGACCTCGCCGATCACCACCGGCTTGCCCGGATACTGCGCCTGCACCAACTCCAGCTTTTCCATAATGAAACGCAGGCTGGCGTCCATCGGCAGACCTTCCCAGTAAGGAAGCAAATGGATGGTTATCACGTCGACCGCCTGGGCAAGGGCCGGATCATCCAGCCAAACGTGCCACGGCTCCGCGGTGGAGACTGGCACCCGGACCGCTGCCTTAACCCGCCGGATATAGCCAATGAGCTGCTCTGGGGTGAGATCCCTACGCAATACAGTCTCGTTACCAACTAGCACGCGATCCACGTTGCCATGGCTGCGGGCAACCGTGATCAGCCGCGTTATTTCCGCGTCGTTGGCAGTAAGGTTCCGGTCAAGCCAAGCGCCAAGCGTAATGCGAAGCGGATATTTCTGCGCGATATCAGGGATCTCCCCGAGCACGCCCTGCACGGTGTAGGTGCGAATCTGACCGGTCATCGCCGCTGCTTGGGCTAGATCGCTTTCGATCTCCGCCCGGCTTGGGTAGGTGTTGCCCTCCGGGCTCTCGCCCCGATGAAAGGGCGAGAAAGCCAACCCAGCGACGCTTCCCGTGAAATCCGGTGGAGCGACGGGCCGTTCAGCAGCCGCCCAACAGCCGAGGCTTGCCATCCCACATAAGACGGCAGCAAATACCGTTGCCGGGTGAAACCAGGGCTTGAGGGTGCGCGCGAGTCCGCGCCGCTGCCCGGCGGCAGCTTGGGTGGTTACCATGTCTCTGTCCTGTTAATGGCGGACCGGCGCGGCCAGCCTCAGGCTGAGTTAAACCCCACTACTGGGGCAGGGCCCCGGCTGCAATGTGGCGGAAGGGCGGCGTTCGAAAAGAATCGAACCGGAGCTCTGCTGTTGAGTTGAATGCGTCCGGCTAGAGCGCGATGGCTAGAGGCGGACTCGGATCCGCAATTCGCGAGCACCGGGTCCCATTTTGAACGCAAAATGGGACCCGGGGTTGAGGCCCCGATCGCCGGAAAGCCGCAACGCGCTCTCAAAGACAAAACGCTTGAGACCATGACTTCGAGCTGAGGTCATCAGGCTCTAACGTGGTCGCAACTCATGTGGAACCGCTCATCAGCATCAAGCAAGCGAGCGCGATCGGTTTTTAGTATGGTGAGCCATGAGTATCGCTGTTGAAATCCTAATCATCCTCATCCTCATCCTGCTGAACGGATGGTTCGCAATGAGCGAGCTTGCATTGGTGTCCGTGCGCCGGGCGCGGCTTGCAGTGCTGGAGCGCAAAGGAGTCGCCGGAGCCGCCCTCGCCCGCAGCTTGGCTGAAGACCCGCAAGTTTTCTTGCCCACGGTGCAGGTGGGCATCACGTTAGTGGGTATCCTCGCCGGGGTCTTCGGCGGTGCACGGGTTGCTTCCCATCTGGCCAACTGGTTGGCTCAATTCCCGGTATTGGGTCCGTTTGCCGAAAGCGAGGCGCTCGGTCTGGTGGTGATCGCAATCACTTACGTTACGATGGTTTTCGGCGAGTTGGTTCCGAAGCAGCTTGCCCTGCGGAGCCCGGAGCAGATCGCCGCGCGCGTCGCCCGCCCTATCGCCGGGCTGGCCCGCATCACCGGCCCGATCGTTTGGGTGCTGAGCCAGTCCTCCCGCCTGGCGCTGAAGATTTTCGGCTTCACGCGCGCTCCACCAACTACCGTCACGGAGGAGGAGCTAAAATCCTTGCTGGCCGAGGGCGCCCAGGCCGGCGTGCTGGAAACCGAGGAGCGCGACATGATCGAGCGCGTGCTCCGCCTCGCCGACAAGCCGGTGCGCGCCATCATGACGCCGCGCACCGAGCTGGCCTGGATCGACCGCACCGATCCGCCTCGGGAGATCGCGAACACGCTGAAATCGGCGCCGCATTCGCGCTTCGTCGTGTGCGATGGATCGGTCGACAATGTGGTCGGCGTGGTGCAGGCAAAGGACATTCTGGACCGAATCTTAGGCGGCGGTGAGCTCTCGATCACCGCCGCCCTTCGCCAGCCCATGGTGGTGCCCGATGCCGCGACCGCCCTTGACGCGCTGGAGCGGCTGAAATCGGACCCGCTCGGGCTCGCCCTCGTAATGGATGAATACGGCAGTTTCGAAGGCGTGGTGACGGCCGCCGATGTGCTCCAGGCAATCGTTGGGGAGGCCGCGGACGCCGCGGTCTCAACCGAACCGGCCAAGGACCAGCAGGAGGGGGCGATTGTTCTCGACGGCTCGATGCCCGTCGATGAGCTGAAGGCACGGCTGCCGCTGCCCGATCTTCCGGCCGAGGGAACCTACCACACCGCCGCCGGCCTCATACTTGCTTTGCTTCGCCGGGTGCCGCGAGTAGGCGACCGGATCGTTTTCGGCGGCTGGCGATTCGAGGTTTTGGAAATGGATCGCCGCCGGGTGGATAAGCTGCGGGTGAGCCGCGAGCCCGTACCTGAAGGCTGACCAGACCGGATCGGGGACCCCGGAGCTGGCGGCAGTCGCTGGAATGGAGAACCGGATCGAGGAGTGCCAGCTTGATTTGCCGATCGTACCTCGGCGGCGACGATGCGCCAATCAGCTGCGTCTGAAAGCGACGGCTTTCACACCTGGACCATCGATGAGGTCCGCCAATTCGAAGCCCATCACCCAATCGGAACAACCCCGCGGCTCGCATTTGCGCTGCTGCTCTACACGGGCCAACGTCGCTCAGACGTTGTGCATCTCGGTCGCCAGCACCTCCGCGAAGGCCGCCTTACGTATGCCAACGCGATGGCGAGCGCGCCGGCTGGGAATGTTGGTCCATGCTTTCGCACTCTGCCTTGGCTGGGGCGACTTGACCCTCGCAGCTGAGAGCTGCACCCAAGCCCCGGCTTGACCCTAAATCCCGCAGTTGCGAGCTTGCACAGCCCGGCCGAATCGGCGGAAAGCGTGGGGATGAAAGCGGATCTCACTGCCTTGCCGGCTCACCGTGCGGGTGAGCAACCTTCAGTAGAAGAATGGTCAGCGGTAGCTGACACGTTCGGCGGCCGGGTACACGTCGAATGGGATACCGCAGAGCCAGTCACGCCGCTTGGCCAATTGCCGTTCTTCATTGAGTATCTCAAACAGGGTGGTCTGTTCGACGGCTGGGTGGCGGATTGTCCGCTATCTTTTTGTAGCCCGAATGCGCCGCGCAAGCGCGATGTGCTGGGCACCGTGCTGCTATCGGTT